>JAUVEQ010000172.1 GCA_030594725.1 Methanobacteriota archaeon | reverse complement strand
CGCTCCTTCAGCTCGTCCCGGTGGAGGAACTCGACGGGGTAACCGAGCTCGTCGACGAACTCTGCCCACTCTCCACGCATCCCGGTGTTGTTGAAGGTGAGGGCGCAGAGATTGCACTGGTAGGTGCTGGGTGAGAAGTTCTTGTGGAGCAGGTCCTTGAGGGAGTTGACGATGCCGCTGTCGGCATTGTAGACGAAGAGCAGCCTGACATCGGCCTCCTCCGCCTTCGCTATCGATGTCGGTCCGCCGTCTGGGGTCACGGTCATGTGGAACACCTCCGGGGTCGGGTCATGGTCCATCACACCCTCCCGTCCCCTGTTCCTGTGGTCCGAACTAGGGACCGCTCCCTTAATATGATTCTACCTTACGGTCCAGGGGTGGGTCCCCTCCCATCGGGAGGGCCGGTCGGTCGCCGGGAGCCCAACTAGAAGGACTTCTCCTCCAGCTCCACCTCGACCTCGGCGACCAGGTCCTCCGTCGAGGGAATGCCGCCGTTCTCGCCGGAGGGCGCCTCGCCCTCGAGACCGGCCAGGGCGTCGTAGTCGGTGGTGATCTCCTCCAGCTCGTCGCCCTCCTCGCTACCAAGGTCCTCATCCTTCTCCCGCTGGTGCATAATGTACCAGCCCAGCACGACCAGGACGACGAGGATGACCAGCAGCACGACCCAGGTCAGGTTGGCCGGGTTATCGACCGTGAACTTGGAAGTGGTGTCCTCGGTATTGCCCAGGGTGTCCGTCACCTGGATGGTGTACTCCCAGTCATCGTTGTCCTCGTTGGTGGTCTCCCACTTGTAGAGGTAGGTGCCGTCGTCCAGCTCCGTCATGGTTATCCACGGGCCGCGACCGATGCGAAGCAGCACCGATTCGGTGCCGGTGGCGTCGTCGGTGCTCACCTCGAACCGGACGATGCCCTCCACGGTGGCCTTGTCCCTGGGGGACTGTTCCACCACGAGGGGCGCGGTGTTGTCCACGAACACGGACCACATGATGGATGAGCTGTGTCCAGCGGCATCGTTGGAGGTGAACTCCAGGTCGTAGGTACCGTCATCGAAACCGGTGCTGACGAGGGTCCACTCGTAGAACCCGGTCAGGGGGTTGAGGTAGACGGGCCACGTCTCGTCACCGATGGTCACGGTGACCGCCACGACGCCCACGACGTCGTCGGAGAAGAGGTCGAAGCCGATGTCCCCGGCCAGGTGCTCGTCCATGTCGGGGAAGTCCGCCACGGAGATGGCGGGGGCGGTGTTGTCGATGGTCACCTCGGAGGAGGTCTCGGTCACCTTGCCCGATCCATCGATGGCGCGGACGGTTATGGTGTGCTCGCCGTCGGAGAACAGGGTGCTGTCGAAGGTGCCCGCGCCGTCCTCCATGTCGACCCAGCCCACTCCGTCGACGGAGAACTGCAGGGTATCGATGAAGGTGTCGGAGGCACTGGCGTTCACGGTGACCTCACCATCGAGGATCGCCCCGGTCAGGGGGCCCTCGAACACGAGCTCGGGCTCGGTATTGTCCACGAAGAACGTCACCATGGCTACGGAGACCAGGCCCGAGCCGTCGACGGAGGTCGCCGTCAGCTCGTAGGTGCCGTCCACGAGGGTGGTGGTGTCGAGGCTGTGCTCGTAGTAGTTGGTGGCGGTGTTGATGGTGGCGAACACCGGGTTGCCCACGCCCCAGTCCAGGGTGACCCTTATGATGTCCCTCACGTCGGAGGAGGACACCTGGAAGTTGATCATCCCGGTGACGAACTGCTCGTCGGTGGGCGACACGATCGCCAGGGCGGGTAGGTGGTTGTCCACGATCACGTTGATGGCGACCTCGGCGGCGTATCCCGCGGCGTCCTCGGCCCTGGCCTTCAGGTTGTGGACGCCGTCGGACAGACCGGAGGTGTTCCAGTCGTAGACGAAGTTGCCGTCGTCCAGGTCCATGGGCATCCAGCTTCCATCGTCGATGCTCAGGAAGACGTCCCCGAACTCCAGGTCGAAGAACGCGTCCACCGCACCGACGGTGACGGTGATCTCGCCCTCGGTTATGATCTGGCCCTCGAATGGGCTGACGAAGGAGATGGCCGGTGCGTTGTTGTCCAGGAAGAAGTCCACGGGTCCGGCGATGGCGGAGATCCTGCCCGACGTGTCCGTCGCCACGGCTGAGATGGATGCCTCGGCGTCGTACAGCGTGCTGGTGTCGATCATGAACTCCCAGAGTCCCATGGCGGGGTTGTAGTTGGCAACGGCCTCCTTGAGGGACGGGATCCCATCGAAGGTAAGATGGACCGAGGCCACGCCAAGGGCGTCGGTGGCCGACACACGGAAGACGTACGTGCCCATCACGAACTCCCCTTGGGAGGGCGACATGATGCCGCAGGTGGGGTCGGTGTTGTCCACAACGAAGTCCACGAAGGTCGACGTCACGTGACCGGCGAAGTCGGTCACCCGGAAGACCAGGGTGTGCTCGCCGTCGGACATATTGGTAGTGTTGAGGTCGAAGCCCCACTGGATTGGCTCGCCGGGTATTTTGCCCATTCGGATCCATCCCCTGGCATCCAGGTTGGATTCCACGGTTCCAATGGTCAGATCAAAGCCATCATCGGAGGCGAAGATTAGGATCTCCATCATTCCGTCGAGGACTATCTCGCCGGGAGTGGGGCTTCCGATCAGCAGATTGGGGGCATTGTTGTCGACCGCGAAGTCGTACACGACGCTGATCGTCATCCTGCCTGAGGTATCGATGGCCGTCAACATCATGGTGGCCGGCCCGTCGGGCAGGGTCGTGGTGTCCACGGAGAGCTCCCAGTAGCCGGTGGATGGGTTGTAGGTCGACATCGCGTCGGAGAGGGGAGCGGATGCGGAGAACCCGAAATGCATCTCCACCGACCGGATGCCCAGGGTGTCCGCCGCGCGCGCGGAGAAGGTGTACACCCCGCTGACGTACTCGTTCAACGAGGGCGTGTTCAGGGAGACCGTCGGGTCGTTGTTGTCCACGGTGACCGCCACTGTGTGGGTCACGGTGTGGCCAACGCCGTCGATGGCCCTGAAGGTCAGGGTGTGCTGACCGTCGGCGAAGTCGGTGGTGAACCAGTTCGCGGACCAATCGGAGGTACCCGCATTCATGTCCTGCCACTGGTTGGCGTCGACGCGCCACTGCACGTCCCCGGGCTGCAGGCCGAAGACCAGATCGCCCGCCTGGACGGTCACGGTGTAGGTCGCGTTGAGGATGATCTCGCCATCCAGCGGCGCTACCACGACAAGGGTCGGGTCGTTGTTGTCCAGCCAGAAGGCGATACCCGTAGCGCCGGTGTACTCCCTTCCGGAGAGTTCGAAGGCCGAGGGCGTGATGGTGTGGGCACCGTCATCCCAAGAGGTCGTGTCCACGGTCCATTCGTAGTAGCCCGAGGCCGCGTTGTAACCGAAGGTCACGTCCATGGTCGAGGACGGTCCCACGATGCTGGCGGAGACACTAGCAAGGCCGTAGTTGTCCGTCGCGGAGATGGCGAAGGTGTAGGTTCCCTCTATCCAATCATCAGCAGAGGGAGAGATGACATTGACCACGGGCATGGTGTTGTCCACCATGATGGTGACGGTCCTCACGGCGAAGTTGCCCGCGTCGTCTATGGCGCCGACAACTATGGTGTGTGGGCCGTCGGCCAACCCGGTGGTGTCCAGGTCGTAGGACCAGACGCCGCCCGAGAGGGTCATGGCCTTCCATTCCCCGCCATCGATGGTCAAGGCGAGGCCGCCCACATCGAAGCCGGAGCCTGAGTCGGTGGCTATCGCGGTGATGGTGTAGGTGCCATAGATGTACGAGCCACCGGTGGGTTGCGAGATGGCAAGGGTGGGCTCGGTGTTGTCCACCGTGATGTTGATGGACGTGGTGATGTTGTACCTGCCAGCCTCATCCCAGGCAATCGCAGCGATGGCCCAGGTGCCGTCGCCGAGCAGGGTGGTGTCGACGACCACCTCGTAGTAGCCGGTGATCGGATTGAAGGTCGCATCGAGGAGCAGTGTCGTCGAGCCAGCGACCCAGACCTTGACCATGTTCAGTTGCTCTGCGTCCGCTGCGTCCACCTTGATGATGATGATCTTGCCAAGCTCTGCGCCGTCGGCGGGCGAGTAGATGGTCACCGTGGGATCGTTGGCGTCACCCAGACATACCACGGAGGCGGTCTGGCCCAGGTTGCCCTCGGTGTCGGTGGCTCGCACCTCCACCACGAGGTTGCCGCTGCCGGGCACGCCCATGTTTGCGGTCCAGATCGTGTTGATCGCGTCCCAGGTCATGGCGACCCAGCCACCGGAGTTCAACTGGGCCTCCATAGAGGCTATGGTCGAGAAGTCGGAGGCGAGGGCCACGACGGTGAGGTTCTCGGCAGAGTGCATGTACTGGCCAGCGGTCGGCCAGAGGATGTAGGAGGTCGGACCGGTGTTGTCGGTGTTGACGTTCACACGGTCGGAGCCAACGTTGGAGACCATGTCCGATACCTGCACGACGATCCTGTACTGACCGTCCACGGGCACGGTGGTGTCCCAGTCGTACGTGAAGTGGGTGCCGTCCCAGGACATTGCGTACCAGGACCATCCGTTGTCCCAGCTGACCCTGGCCGTGGTGTAGTCCACCGTCGACTGGGTATCGGAGACGGTGGCCTTGATGGTGACGATGCCGGACAGGGTGTCCAGATCGACAGGTTCGACGATGGTGACCGTGGGCGCCGTGGTGTCCATGGCGTACCGGATGTCGGAGGTCTGCGAGTTACCAGCACGGTCCACCATGGTGAGGGTTATGGGGGCGCTGGCGTCGGTGTCGACCGAGTCGAAGTTGTACGTGTACCGGTACGGGCTCGAGTAATCGTAGTAGTTGCCGCTCGAGAGGCTATCCTCGTAAGAGAAGTGGGTGTAATAGACCCCCGAACCGCTGTCGGAGACGGATGCGGTCAGTTGGGCGGTCTGGGAGCCCCAGGTGATGGCGTTGTTGAACCAAAGGACTCCTCCGGTCCAGTGCAGCCACTGGGACCACTCGGTCCAGTAGTAGCTGGTGCGGGTCGGGGCCTGAAGGTCGATGAGGATGCGCTCGGTGTCCCAGTTGCCCCAGTCGGGGGTGGTGACCTGTTGCTCCCATGCGTTGTCAAGGGTGCCGTTGATCGATACTGTGTAACCCTCCCCGCGGACGTCGAACTCGTCTAGGTGACTTATCGTGCTCGAGGTCCTGATGACAACCCAGTACTCGGGGTAGCTGGTGGAGGGCGAATTGGGAAGGTCCTCGTCGTCCAGATATAAATAGACCCAGGGCCAGGATGAGGTGTCCACGCTGGTGCAGTCGATCGCGACATCACCCGCACCCCATGCTGAGTTGCCATTGTTCCGGTAGATGGCAAGGCCGGAGGTCGAAGCGCTGGTGGTGATGGTCTGAAGATCGGACTGGGTCAGGCCGGAGGCGCTCACGAACCTGATGTCGATGGCGTCGAACTTCTCGTAGGGACCGCCGTCGCAGATGTCGAGACCCAGAACCTCCTGGGCCTCGCTGGCTCTCATCAGCCCGTCCCCTCTGTCCGTCCATTCAGTCTCTCTGACGGTCAGAGTGAGGGCGTTCCTTTGGGCCGGGGGCTGGCTGGCTCCGGTGAACCTGATGTCGTTGGCCTCGATGTGGGCATCGATGATATTGTTCTCCGAGACGCTCTCGGAGGTCCTGATGACCACGAACCACTGGTAGTCGTCACCAACGACGGGGTTCTGCGGCACCGGGTCGTTGAGGTTGATCCTGGTGTACCACTCGTTCCACCACTGGGGGTTCCAGGTGGGTGTCGAGGTGGCGGTCAGCGCGGTGTCGTTGATATCGAACACGTCGTCGATGTCCCCGTCGTCACGGACGATGGCGACACCGGACCTGTAACCATCGGTCCTCAGCGTCTTGAGATCGTTCGTCGAGAAGCCCGAGGCGATCCAGAAGGTCACCTCGACCCAGTTGAGGCTGTCGGTCAAGATGTTCGAACCGGCGCCGAAGGCCATGATCGGGATGGCCGTCGAGTCGTCACGGATGTATCGTGAAGACGATGGCACGTAGTTGTCCGTCCTTCCAGTCGTTACCGCGGCCATCGCGCTGGGCGAGTAGGCCACTATGATGAACATCGATGCCAGGAGTAGCATCGACACGACCAATATGGTGCTGGCTCTATGAGAATTCCTCTCGGTTTCCATTTTCATCCACTCCGGAACAGGTGTGTGCATCCCATTAGCTAGACATAGCCTGGGTTCGCGTGAAGACTTGGAACCTCCATATTTATATGTTTACCGTCTGTATCCAATCTTGGAAATAACCCCTGGGGAACGCATCCCTTATTTATGGGTCATTTTATGGGTGTGAGAGGGTTGGATAACCAGGTTCCTTCAATATCTCCCCGCGATCCCTTTGTGGGACGTCCAGCGAATGGATCTAGCCTCGCAGGTCCACAGCAACCCTTATCAACAAAAAGCCCCCATCCGGGCCCGCCCAGCAGGAG
>JAUVEQ010000054.1 GCA_030594725.1 Methanobacteriota archaeon | reverse complement strand
ATCCTGGAACTCGGCGCCCACCTGGGTGACCAGTGATGGGTACATAGTCTCGACGGGGATCTCGGAGCCAAGGAACACGTATCCGTTGTTCTTCCATTCGGAATGGATGTTACCCTGGGAGTAGCCGATGAACGAATCGATTATGTCGTAATAGAAGAAGGTCCGGGAGAGCAGCGCGGAGGTGTCCTGGACATCGAAGCCGTCGATACGGCCCACGGGGAGCTCCAGGTCCGGGTACTCTGGGTGAACGCGACCGTCCCCCACGTTGTGGGGCGGAGCTACCGGGTTCATGTTGATGTCGCCGTAGATGTTGTCCCCGGGCTCACCCAGGCCCTCTGCCACCTCGCCGCCGGGGAAGTAGTAGTGAGGCACCATGTTGGTGTCGGCGATGATCCCCACACTGACGGGATTGTAGTAGTAGTGGTCCGCCAGCTCGTTGAGGGCGTCGTAGTCCTCCATCAGGCCCTCGCTGTCGGCGCCCAAGATGCGGGCCAGGGTCCTCACGGTCTCGTTGTGGACCTCCATCGCCTTGACATTGGCGGCCCACATCGCCTCCTCGTTGAAGGTGGGCTCGCCGCACGCGACGCAACCCTCATAGCTGGGGCTCTTCAGGGCATACGAGGGGTCAGCCATCACGATGCCCTTCCGGTATGCGGTCAGATAGGGGGCCATGGAGCTTATGGACCCCATCAGGGGGTAGACGGAGTTGGATAGCCTCTGGACCTGGACATCGAGGTAGACCGTCTCGGGGTCCGCCTTGATGATGCCGTACCGGCCCGGGGGGCTTCCCGACCAGATCTCCCTGGCGGAAAGTACCATGAGGTGCGGACCGGTGTCGTTGTTCAAGGGCAGGTCGAAGTCGACGATGCGATATTCACCCTCTATCCTGCCCGCGGGGGTACCGAAGAACGACTCCTGGGCGGGTGCACCGTTCAGCTCCTCGTTGCCATCGTAGACGAAGATGTAGATACGGGACCCCAGCTCCTCGGCCATCTGGTTGGCCCGGAACTTCAAGGTGAAGTGGACATTGGTGTATTCCCAGTCAGAGGGGATCTCGAACTGATAGCTGGTCTCGTCAGGTGCTGGTGCCGGGGTGGTACCTGCCACTCCCCCTTCCGAGGTGCCGTGGGCGTAGATCTGGTCCTGGAAACGGAAATCGATGGTGTCCGTCACGTCCATGGGAACGATGTCCTGGGGGTTGGCCAGGGTAAGGTACTCCACCTCGCCGGCCAGGCCCATGGGGCTCTTGATGAACTCGGCGATGGTGTCCTGCGCCTCGGTGAGGGTCCGGATGTGGAACGTCTTCCCGTAGCCTGCGGAGTCGCCGATGCAGACGGTGTACTTGACACCAAGGCTCCCCAGGGTGTCCTTGACCCCGGAGCAGATCTCGTCGGTGACTATGATGGGTATGTCAAGGTACGAGGCAAGGGGCGCTGCGGCCACGGCCAGGTCGTAGCCCTCCTTCGTCTCGGGAACGATCATCGCGCCGTCGCAGGAGGTCCAGAAGGTCTCCGCTATGGTCAGGGAGGTGTGCTTCGCATCCTCCTCCAAAATGGTGAAGGACTTGGGGACCGAGAGGTCGCCCAGGGCCCCGATGGCTATCGTGGTGGGATGGTTGTATGCCTGCAGGAACCGCTTCACCGTGATGCTGGGAGTATCGCCAGCCACCAGGAGCGGGGTGGCCATCATCTCCCCGGTCTCCTCGTAGTGCACTGCCACGGGCGTGGCCATGATCGCGAAGAAGGGGTCGTCGTCGCTGACCACCACGGAGCCGTCCTGCTCCGCCTTGGTGCGGTACGACTGGGACATCAGGAGGTCGTCCATGGTCGCTGGCTCCCCGTCGTCCCCGGAGGGCCCGGTCACGCCGACGAACAGGGCGACTATCAGTATCAGCACCACAGCTCCCGCAGCCAACTGCTTCTTGCGGTCCGCCATGATGGACCCGTAGACCTTCTTAGGATGATACCGCTGATAGTAATCCTTCATAGTCGCTATCGGGTCCATGGAGAGCACCTTTCAGAACCTAGGCTAGGCTCGTTATTAGCTATGGGGGGGTTCGTATATATCCGTTTCTATAATGTTTGCGAGGAGCTGGCTAGGCCGGATTCCTTAGGGTTTCCTAAAGGTTTCGGGAACCGTTCCGACCCCCCAAGGTTTTTCCATGACCAAGACCGTTCCCGACCCGTGCATGTGGCGACAGACGTAGGTGGGACCTTCACGGACTTCGTCACCCTCGATGGCGGCGTCATCAGGACCTTCAAGGTCCCGTCCACCACCAAGAGCCCGGACCAGGCCGTGGCCGATGGGCTCCGCACCCTCGAGGACGCCCGGATCGAGACCTTCGCCCACGGCACGACGGTGGCCACCAATACCGTCCTGCAACGGTCGGGCGCCAAGGTGGCCTTCGTCACCACGGCTGGATTCGAGGACCTGCTGGAGATCGGAAGGCAGACCCGGCCGTCGGTTTACGACCTGCGAACGGCCAGGGAGCCCCCTCTGAGCCCCAGGGAGCTGCGCTTCGGGGTGAGGGAGCGGGTCCTTCACGACGGGACCGTCGAGGAGCCCCTCACACGGGAGGAGGCGAAGAGGGTGGCCGACCTGGTGGCCGCATCCGACGCCGAGGCCGCTGCGGTGTGCCTGCTCTACAGCTATCTGCGGCCAGATCACGAGATGATGGTGGGGGAAGCGCTGGAGGCACGGGGCATCGACGCTTCCCTATCATCCCGCATCAGGCCCGTCTTCCGCGAGGTGGAGAGGGGCTCAACCACCTCGTTGGACGCCCACGTGCGACCCGTGGTCCGCAAATATCTGGAACGGCTCGGTGGGACCCTGACGTCCCGGGGCCTGGACGGATACATGGTCATGGGCTCCCACGGTGGAGTGCTCCCGGACGGGGTCGCCGCCTCCCAGCCCGCCAGGCTCCTTCTCTCGGGTCCCGCAGGGGGTGTGATGGCGGCGGCAGCCCTTGGCGGGACCGTGGGCATCTCCGACCTGTTCACCTTCGACATGGGAGGTACGTCCACCGATGTGGGGGCGGTCGTGGACGGGCAACCCCTCCGCAGGTCTTCCTTCGAGGTCGCGGGGCTCGCGGTCGGCCTTCCCACCATCGACGTTGTCACGGTGGGTGCGGGAGGAGGGAGCCACGTCTGGGTGGACCCGGGTGGTGCCCTCCGGGTGGGACCCAGGAGCTCGGGCGCCGACCCCGGACCCGCCTTCTACGGCCGGGGCGGCGACGTGGCCACCGTCACCGACGTCCACGTGGTCTCGGGCACCCTCCCTCCTGACTTCCTGCTGAGGTACGGGATCACAGGTGACATGGATGCCGCCCGGGCGGCCTGCGAGGCCGTGGCCGACCAGGCGGGTACGGACCTGGATGGGTTCTGCGTGGGTGCCAGGAGGGTCGCCGACGCCACCATGGCCAGGGCCTTCCGTGTCCTTCTTGCCGGGAGGGGCTTCGACCCCAGGACGTTCGTCCTGGTGGCCTTCGGAGGCGCGGGTCCGCTTCACGGGGCATCCCTGGCGAGGGACCTGGGCTTCGCCCGGGTGGTGGTGCCCTCGGCCGCTGGCGCGTTCTCCGCGATGGGGATCGCCACCTCGGACATCCTGGTCGAGCGGGACCGGACCCTCATGCTGCCGGTGGAGGAGGCACGGGGAAGGCTGGGCAAGGTCCTTTCGGACCTCACGGGAGAGTCCATGGACGAGCTGGCATCCGCCGGCGTGGACCCGATGTCCGCAATGCCCGAGTGGGAGGTGGACATGAGGTACAGGGGCCAGGGCCACGAGCTCACCGTACCGTTCCACGTGTGCAGCGGGCCCACCGAGGAGAACCTCCACAGGGCCCACGAGATGGCGTACGGCCATGCCATGAAGGGAGAGCCCGTGGAGGTCGTGAACGTCCGGCTCAAGCTCCGGGTGGCGGGGTCCGCCATCGACCTGGGGTCGGGGGAGAGGGCCGAGACGGGATACCGCTGCGGTAAGAGGATGGTCCTGTACGAGGAGGGGTGGCTCGAGGCAGAGGCCATCCCGAAGGACGGCCTCTTCGCGGACCATTGCGGCACCGGTCCTGCGATCATCGAGGGCGAGGGGGAGACCGTGATCGTCCCGCCAGGCACCAGATGGCGGGTCGACGGCCCCGGCAACGTATGGCTGGAGGTGGCCTGATTGCTCGACGCGGCGGAGCTGGAGGTGATGAGGCAGGCCCTCACCGCCATACCCGAGGAGATGGGGGTGGTGCTCGTCCGCTCCTCGTACTCGCCCAACATCAAGGAGAGGAAGGACGCCTCCTGCGCCCTCTTCGATCCCCTGGGAAGGATGGTGGCCCAGGCCGAGCACATCCCTGTCCACCTGGGTTCGATGCCGATGGCCGTCGAGAACCTCTTGGCCACGGGAGACGAGATCGGACCCGGGGATTCGTGGATAGTCAACAACCCCTACACCGGGGGCTCCCATCTCAACGACGTGACGGTCATCTCGGCGGTCCACGACGGGGATGACCGGCTCCTGGGCTTCGTCGTCAACAAGGCCCACCACGCCGACGTGGGTGGGACCGCTCCCGGCTCGATGCCGGCGGCGGCCACGTCCCTCCAGGAGGAGGGGGTGGTCCTGGACCTTCAACCCCTCACTAGGGCAAGGCAATGGGTGGGGGATGCCAGGGACCGGCTGATAGGGGCCTCGAGGACCCCCGAGGAGCGCAGGGCGGACCTGGGAGCACAGCTATCGGCCAACATCGTGGGTGGCCGGAGATTGGTGGAGCACGTCGATAGGTACGGCCTCGCGAGGTGGGGAGCGTTCTGCGACCAGATCATCGATTACAGCAGGAGGAGGATGGTCGCCGCACTGGGCGACATCAAGCCAGGTACCTACAGGGCCGAGGGGTACATCGAGGCCCCGACCGTCACAGAGGAACTCGAGGGCCTGGAGGTTCCCGACATGGGGGATGTCCGCATCGCCGTGGAGGTCGTTGTCTCGCCCGACCGGGTGGTCTTCGACCTCTCTGGCACCGACCGCCAGGTGAACGCTCCCTGGAACGCTCCCTACTCGGTGACGTTGTCCGCGGTCTACTTCACGCTCCGTGCGATGACGGACCCCTCGATCCCGCCCAATCACGGATGCTACCTGCCAGTGGAGGTCGTATGTCCCAGAGGGTCCCTGCTGAACCCCGAGCCCCCGCATCCCGTGGGCGCGGGCAATGTCGAGACCTCCCAGATCCTTGCAGGGGTGCTGCTCTCCGCCCTCGGCCAGGCAACACGTGACGGTCCCGTGGCCATGTCCCAGGGCACCATGAACAACGTGCTTATCGGCGCGACGGGCGAGCGACCCTTCACCTTCTACGAGACCATAGGCGGGGGCGAGGGTGGCTCACCCTGGCGTGAAGGGATGTCGGGCGTGCATACCCACATGACCAACACCGCCAACACGCCGGTGGAGTCCCTTGAGGTCGAGTACCCGTTGAAGGTGCAACGGTTGACCCTTGTTCGTGGCTCCGGAGGTCAGGGTCACCACAGCGGAGGCGATGGCGTTCACAAGGAGCTCGTCGTGCTCGCCGACGGTGCGGTCCTCACCATACTTTCGGACGGCAGGAGGATACCGCCAAAGGGCCAACTGGGTGGTGATGAGGGCCGGGTCGGCCTGAACCTGCTGGAGCGGAATGGAAAGGAGCATCCGTTGCCCAGCAAGCTGACCCTTCCTCTGACATTCGGGGACGTCGTCCATATAGAGACACCGTCCGGGGGCGGATGGGAAAGGGCCGGGTCACAAACCTATTCTAATGATGAAGGCCCATTGATGAAAAGATGATCCACATCGAGGTGGCCGTGGTCGGAGGAGGCCCTGCTGGCGCCACCGCCGCAAGGTTCCTGGCCAAGTCCGGAAGGGACGTCCTCGTGCTAGAGGCCGAACCCACACCTCGCGACAAGGTGTGCGGCGGCGGCCTGCGCCCCTCGGTCATCGGCCAGTTTCCCCACGTCGAGACCCTGAAGGACAGGTTCCTCGAGGCATCTTCCACCAAGGGCGTCATGTCGACCCCTGGGGGGTTGGACATATCATACACCTCCCCCACCGGGGAACCCCCCGTGATGTACCAGGCCCGGAGGTCGGTCCTCGACCGGGTCCTCCTCGAGGATGCCGTGGATGCGGGTTCCGAACTGAGGGAGGGCTCCCCGGTGGTCAGCGCCCACGGCAGCGAGAAGGGATGGCGCCTGCGCCTCCTGGATGGCACCGAGATCAAGGCCAAGGGCGTCATCGGCGCGGGTGGTGCCAAGTGCCCCCTGGGCAGACGCATGAGGACCGCCGCCATGGGAACGCCATCCTTCCCCCGGGAGCGACTTGCCGTGGCCTGGGCGAGGGAGTTCCTCGTGGGTGAGGACTTCGTCGAGGAGGCCTACGGTCCAGAGCGGATGTGCCGCATCGACCTCCGGGAGGGGGACCTCACCGGTTATGCGTGGCTCTTTCCGAAACGGGAGCACGTCAACGTGGGCTTCGGCGCCCTGGTCGGCGACCTGGCCGGTGTTGACGGCAGGTCCCTGTCAGAGGCCTACGCCAGGAGGCTCACGGGGATGGGCCTGCTTCCCGAGGACCCGAGAGGAGGCACGTGGAGGGCGGCACCCATACCCACGGGGGGACCCGAGGGACCGGTCTCTCGGCCCGGTGTGCTCGCCGTCGGCGACTGCACGGGACTGATCTCCCCCCTCTCGGGCGATGGCATCTATTACGCGATCCGTTCCGGGCAGATGGCGGCCTCGACGATGGACGGAGCCCTCGAGAAGGGGGACCTCTCCGCCAAGGCCATGGCCGCCTACGGGCGGGACTTCAAGCGGACCTTCAACAAGGAGATGGACATCCTCACCAAGGTGGCTAAGAAGATGAGGGCGGACCCCGTCGAGATGCTGAGAAGGGCCGAGGCGGACCCGTCGCTGCAGCCCCTGGTCGTCCAGCTGTTCCAGGGCGAGGGCAATATCAGGTCCATCGCCCTCAAGGTCTACGGCAGGTCCCTACTGGCCGGTCTCCGCAAGTGACGCCATCGGGATAGGTTGAAATAAGCCTGGGACGTTCTTTCACCATGGCCGAAGGCGGGGATTGGCAGGAGAGGTTCTCACGGCAGATCGTCCTCCCGCAGCTGGGCGAGGAGGGACAGCGCGCACTGGGAAGGGCCACTGTCGTGATCGTCGGCGCCGGCGGTCTCGGCAGCTCCTCTGCGGAGACCCTGGTCCGCATGGGGCTGGGACATGTGAGGATCATCGACCCCGATGTCGTGGAGCTCAGCAACCTTCACCGTGTCCGGGCATACGGCGACTCCGACGTGGGCAGACCAAAGGTCCAGGTCCTGGCCGAACGCCTTGCCGGTCTCATCGAGGGTACGACCGTCGAACCCGTCCGTCAACGCCTCGTCCCCGACAACGCCTTGGAGCTCCTGGGTGGAGCCAACGTGGTACTGGACGGCCTGGACAACATGGAGGACCGGTACCTTGTCAACGACGCCTGCCTCGAGCTCGACCTTCCATGGGTCTACGGGGGCGTGGTGGCCACCGGGGGCCTGGTCGCACCGTTCATGCCGGGTGGCCCGTGCCTTCGCTGCCTCTTCCCAGAACCACCTGCGACTGGTACGCTGCCCACGACGGCGACCGCCGGGATACATCCCTCCCTACCGGCCCTGGTGTCGGGGGTGCAGGTGGCCCAAGCCACTCGGATCGTCCTCGGCCAGGAGATGAGTGCGAGCCTTCTTGCCATGGACATGTGGAGCGATGATTGGCGCGTCGTGGGTCTGTCCCAGCGACATGATTGCCCGGCATGCGTCGGTGGACGAAGGGACTTCCTCGAGGGAGCCTGAGATCGGTACTGGGGAAGAGCCGCGGCCGGCCCCTCACGCACGATCCATCATGAGTGTTACCGGAGGGAAATCGACGACCGCGCAGGGTCCGAAGCATGAACCGCAGTGTATACAGGTGTCCTGGTCGACCCGGACACGCTTCTCCACTGTTGCCAGGGCTCCCGTTGGGCACCTTGGGACGCAGACCCCGCAACCCACACAGAGCTCCGCCCTCACCACCAGCTGGCGGGCCCTCTCCAGAAGGTCCGCAGTGGCCTTTCCGGTATCTCCCCTGGCGACGAGGGTACCGTCCCGTTGGGCGATCACCTCACCCTCGCCGACGACCACCTGACCGGCCTCCCCGTCCAACCGGGTCTCCCCGAGGATGGTCAACAGCTCGGCGGCCCTTGCCAGGTCCAGCTCCCTGTCGAAGGACCCTCGTGCTTCGAAGGCGCCATCGACCTCCTCCGCCCGTCCATCCCTCTCGAAGGTCAACTGGAAGGCGGGGGCAAGACCCTCCGTCGCCTCGGCGGCACCGGGTGCCATCTCCTGCAGGCTCTTGGGCACATTGTGGAACCGCCACATGCCCAGCTCGACCCACCTCTCGTCGTGGCCGCTGGCCTCGGCCCACTCCTCCAGGAAGGTGCGCCAACGGGCGTAGCCGGGATAGTGCTCCTCGACCAGCTTGAGGTCCGCCAGGTCCGACGCGGGGCAGGTATAGCAGCCTATCCTCTCAAGGCCCAGGTCGTACCAGGGGTTCGACTCCTCGTTGCGCATCCTCAGGTAGAGCCACACGTGCATCGCCGTCCATTCCTGGATGGGTGACGCCCCCACCTGGCCCGGGACCCAGGGGTTGCGCCAGACGGCCCCGCTTCGCGACCTGGGTCCGGACTCGTACCTGCGCTGGCCGATGAAGGTGACCATGCCTCCGGGGAAACGGTTGTTGAGGGCCCTTGCGACCGGCCCCAGCTTCTGGGTCTTGCAGCACCATCGGTAGTCCCGGGAGGGGGGGCCGAACACTGCCGACATCTCCACGAAGTCGTGCTCGGTCTCCTCGATTATCAGCTCAAGGTCGTGGCGCTTCGCAACGTCGTGAACGTGCTCCACCGTCTCGGGCAGCTCTATGCCGGTGTCCACGAAGACGACGGGAGGGTTGAGACCCGCCTCCAGGACGACAAGGAGCAAGGCAAGGGAGTCCTTGCCGCCCGAGAACGACACGGCCACGGGCAGCCCTTCCTCCTCGACCACCCGGTGCACGAACTCCTTTCCCCTGTCGATCATCCGCTCCATGTGGGCCTCGTTCGCGGCGATGACTTCGTCCCATGTCCGCTGGGGGCCGGGGTCGGGCATGGCATCGCCCTTCCTCCGGTGGTGCCGGACCTTGACGCATACGCCATGGTCCTCCTCCACCATCTGCTTTCCAAGCATCCGCGCGACGCCGACGGCAACGGCCTTCCCCTCGTGATCGATGACCATCGCCTGGTCGCCCGATCCTATGTCGAGGGAGGCCGCCACCACACCGGGGGCCAGGATGCTCGCCCCGCCCTCGATGAACGGCACCGCGTCCTCGGATATCTGGACGACACCTGATGTGGCCACCTTGGCCATCCTGTTCGCCCCCACGAGGCGGGGCAGCAGGTGCCATCCGCTGAGGGGGTCGTACCGCATCGTGGCGATCACGGCACCGTCCATGATCACCTCGTCCATCCGGTCGTCGGCAGGTGCCTTGTTGAGCACGACGACGGACTCCTCGTCGGGGACGAGGGCGCGACCGGCTCCCGGTCCGAACTGCTCGTCGGCCAAGCGATGGACGCGCTGGATGTCCACCCTCCGTGCAGGTCTGATGTCCCCCGGCGGCGTGAGTTTGACCTTGGTCGTTGGAGCGCCGCAGGCGCCGCACTTGTCCTCGTCCAGTATTGGGAGGTTGCACGAGTGGCACCATCGCAGCTTCAACCTGCCAAGCCTTACCTGACCCAGGGGATCACCGGACATCGGAAGGCACCTCCGTTATTAGAGCCTTGTCCCACTGCGCCGCAGGGTTTATTAAACGTCCACCTGCATCAGCCCTCGACCCGTATGTTGGCAGCACACGACCGATGGCATGCGCCTTGGGGGGTGGAGGCTTGACCCTCCGGGTGGCTGTGCTGGGATTCCCCCTCACCGCCAAGGTCTGGGGCGGCATCTCGTGGGCCACGTTCCGCCTGGTCGAGCACCTCACCCTGCTCCACCCCGACGACGAGTTCCACCTGGTCTTCATAGAGGACAACCCCAACGAGTTCGGGGCCGAACAGGTAGAGCGGCTCATGAAGGAACGGGGGAACCTCTCGTCCGTTCGTGTTGGAAAGGGGAACGAGGCCGCACGGTGGTGCGAGGGCAACGTGGACGTGGTCTGGGGGCCGGCCAGCGGCATCCTGGACACGAAACGCGTGCCCCAGGTCTTCACCCACCACGACATGCGACAGTTCAGCAAGCTGCGCGAATCCCTCGTCACCTCCCTCAAGCACAAGAGGGGCCTGGACAGGGCCATGAAGCATGCCAAGGTGGCGGTGATGATATCCCCCACCACGATGCGCGAGACCCTGGAGCGATACAAGGGGGACCGTTACGCGAAGAAGACGTGCTTCATCCCGTGGGGGGTGCCCGAGGGGTTCGCCGACGCGGCGGAGATCGAGCCCATGCGCCCCGAGCCGGTCGTGGGCACTGAGTTCATCACCGCCATGTACGACCCGTTCCCCCATAAGCGCATGGACCTGCTCGGGAAGGTGATCCCCCTCCTGGAGGAGCACGGTTGGGACCTGGTCGTGATGGGCGGTATGCGGGGGAAGGACATCGACGTCACCTTCGACCATCCCAGGGTCCACTACACGGGCTTCGTCAGCGACGACCTGCTCCCCAGGTACATCAAGGCCTCCTCCCTCTTCCTCCACCCCTCGGAGTACGAGGGCTTCGGGCACCCGCCCTATGAGGCGATGGCGCTGGAGGTGCCCGTGCTCTACAACGCCCGCTGCGAGGCCTTGACCACCCTCATGGGGGACAGGACGTGGACCTTTGCTGGCGACGACGACCTGCCCGGAGTGTTGGGCAGGCTGATGTCCTCGGAGGAGGAGCGGACCCGGCACGTTGCCGGTGCTGCGGAGTGGGCACTATCCTTCGACTGGAACCTGACGGCCCGCCGTTACATGTACACGTTCCGCATGGCCCACGAGCACAGGGACCGTGACGTGGACCTCCTCTCGAACGACCCAGCGCCCCCCATCGATGCCGTGATT
>JAUVEQ010000258.1 GCA_030594725.1 Methanobacteriota archaeon | reverse complement strand
CCTGATGGTCAGGTTATCGGTGTTCTGCACGTGGTTGGAGGAGGGAGTGATCACGGTGAGGTCCGGGGGTTGGTCGTCGAAGAACCTCAGCTCCTCCTTGAAGTCCCGGTTGAAGTCGATGGCGGGACCGGTCACCCTCTGCTGGCCGCCGACCAGGAAGGCGGTGAAGCTGTGGATGGTGTGGGTCCGGGTCTCCAGTGCCACCCATTCCCGCTCCGTGTGGTTGCCCAGCCATCCATCTATGTCGGCCGTGTAAGGTCTGAACAGCCTGTCCCCGGCCGCGTTCTCGAACTCCACGGTGTTGTAGCTGCACGGCATGCTGTTCTGCCAGGTAGCCGTGAAGTCCAGGTACCTCCACGAGGTGACGGTGTACGCGCCTCCGGAGACACGGGCCATCGCCTTCCTGTGGGTGGTCCCGTAGATCTCCAGGATGGTATTTACAGCGGTGTAATCGGCCTGGGCCCTGTCGTTGACGTTGTACGAGTCCTCCATGGTGGCGCAGATGAAGCTGTCGAAGTAGATGCCGCCACCGTCGTTGTCGTCTATGTACCAGTTCTTGAACACGGGGCGGTCCCACTTACTGCTCACAAAGACAATGTAGACGCCCTGGCCACCGTTGCCGATGGAGGTGACGCGGTCCAGGTACTTGGTGTGGTAGATCGAGCAGTCCACGATCAGGCGGACACCGTCCTGGGTGTTGTTCTTGGCCCAGGAGTCGTCCAACCGGAATCCCACCACGCGCACGTCCAGATTGACGTAGATGCCATAGCCTCCATTGAGGTACGCCTCGTTCTGCTTCATGGAGAAGCGGCCCGCGTCCGTGGAGGCGCTGACGAATATGCCGTCCAGATTGGACTCGGTCACGTTGTTGCCGTGGCATATCACCTTGACATCGATGGAAGGGCCCAGGTTGGGCACGTTGATGCGTATCCCGTAGCCCGAGGCGTTTATGATGTGGTTGTGGCTGATGTCCAGACCCGCAGCGTAGCCGGAGGTGGGGGCGTTCACGAGGATGCCGCTGCCACCGGAACGGTCGATGGTGCAGTTGGTCACCTGGGCACGCCAGCTGTTGATGGTGATGCCGTCGGTATTGGTGAGGTTGCACCCGTCCATCGACAGGCGGCCGGCGGCCGAGATGGAGAAGTGACTGCCCCCAGAGGTTATGGTCCCGTCCTTGACGGTGAACCGTGCGTTGGTGGTCAGGGTGATCTCGTGGGCCGTGATACCGGTGAACCTGATGTCCACGTCGGTGAGGGACAGGTGGCCGTTGCCTATGATACGGATCGAGGCGGGGAGGGTGATCGTCCTGCCCGAGAAAGTGGTGCTGTCATCTATGACCCAGTCACCGGAGTTCGGGGGGTTCGTCTGGGCGGAGGCCGATAGGGCCATCGCGACCATCGCAAGCAGGGACACAATTGCCAAAAGGGCGATCAGGCGCTTCATCAGTAACCACCTCCCGGGGGCATGCCAGGGCCCTGGTCGTAGTCGTACAGGCCCTGCTTCTCAAGCTCCGGATCGTAGTCCTCGAGCTCGGGGTGCTTCTCGATCCACTTGCTCCTCGTGGTGTGAACGGTTATCGGGACGAGGATGAGCAGGCCTATGACGATCGCGAAGATCCACCACAGGCCGAGAAGTACCTGCGTTGCGGAGGTCTCCTCCGAGCCCTCGACCTCGTAGGTGATATGAAGCAGGTCAGATTCGGTGTTGCCAGCGCGGTCGGTGACCACGACCTCGATGTTGTTGAGCCCCTCGATGAGCGGGACGGTGGTCTGGAACGCACCGGTGTTGGGCACCACGTGGACCTGGCGGTTGTTTATCATGAGCGTCACCGCGCTCCTGTCGTCCACCTTTCCGGAGATCGTGACGGTGTCCCCGGAGACCTTGGTCTCCATGGCCGTGTTCATATTGGGATTGAAGTAGGTCATCTCCGGGGCCCTCGGGTCAACGTCCAGGATGTAGAGGATGCGCATCCTGTTCCCCGCGATGTCCGTGGCGTAGAAACTTACCATGTTCTCGCCCTCGTCCAGGTTGAAGTCCCTGTAGAACGTGTACGCCTCGGGGTCGTCCATTATGGCGGACCGGTTGTCCGTGCCCACCTGGATCCACATGTCCCGCACATCGCCCTGGACCATGCGGCCACGGAATCGGACCGAGCGCTCGTTGATCACGAGACCCTCCTCCATGTCCCATACCGGACCACCGGCCTTCGTCGAGCTTACAGTGAGGTCGGCCATCAGTGGCGGGGTGACGTCAACGTAGATGTTCCGCGTGGTGACGTTGTGGTTGCCTGCCATGTCCTCGACGTAGATGGTGAGGACCTGGTCGCCCTCCAGCATGTTGATCTCGACGGCGAAGGTCCCCTTCTCGACGGGGAATATGAGACCGTTCACGATGACCTGCTTGACCTCGGTGTCGGTGCGCCCCGCAACGTAGACCCGCTGGTCGTTGGTGGGCTTGGGGTCGAAGGGCGGGATGATGTCCTGCAGCACGGGCGGGGTGACATCGTACTTGATGTACCTGACGTCCTGGTTCTCGTTGCCGGCCTCGTCTATCGAGATGATGGTCAGCTTGTGGACGCCCTCCTCGGTCTCCTTGATGTTCTGGACGAAGAAGAACCAGGTGTCGCCCCGGTCCCGGACCATCTGGGGTTGTCCGTCATCGAGCATGACGAACACCACCGCGTTCCTCTCGGTGTCGCCCGAGACCTCGAAGTCCCGCTCCCTGGAACTGAAACCGTTCACCGGCGAGGAGACTATCAGGGTGGGCTCTTGGGTGTCCAGCACGATCTGCCGGGTCACGACGGCGATGTTGCCCGCGGTGTCCTCGGCGATGATGAGGAAGGTGTTGGTCCCCTCGATGAGGACGGCGGTGTAGTTGAAGACGTTTCCGAAGATCTGCAGGTCCATGTCGTTGATCGTGAGCTTCCGGATGTTGACCGACCTCTCGGTGTGGCCGATGATCTCGTAGATCTTCTTGTTGGTGATGTAGTAGGGCTCCGCGGGCTCGATGATCTGCAGGTAGGGTGGTTCGGTGTCGATCTTCACGTCCTTGATCGTGACCAGAGCGTAGCTCAGGTTCTCATGGGGATACCTGGCCACGTCCCATCCCCGTATGGAGATGGTGTACACCCCGTCGGTCAGGTCGTAGATCTCCACCCTGAAGGGTGCTCTGGAAAAGCCCGTCTTGGGGGGAACGCTGGTGGCCTGGTACCAGACCACATTGTCAAGGGTCACCTCGACGGCGCGGACGCCGCTGTGCACGTCCCTGATCTCGCCCTGGATGATCAATGCGCCCGACTTCTGGACCGTTCCGTCGGTGGGCGTGTTGATGATTAGCGTCGGCACGTTCGGGTCCTCGATGCCGACCACCGATACGTTGAAGTCGAACCAGAGGCTGTTGAGCGTATCGCCGCGGATGGTGGCGAAGGCCTGCAGCTCGTCGTTGCGCAGGGGATTGTTGTTCTCGTCCTTCTGCCAGAAGGGGATCATGGCGTGCTCCAGCTCGCCGTAGGCGTCGGTCCTGGCGGTGTAGACAATGTCCTGGGGAGCCCGGTAGCGCTTGATCACGATGGTCTGGTTCATGATTGGCTCCAGGTTCTGCCAGGCGACCTTGGTGAGGTTGAACCACTTGTAGAAGTACACACCTATCTTGATCCCCGTGCCCTGGGTCTGGGCCGAGAGGTCCGGGACCTGGCAGTACTTGAGATGGACCCTGCTGTCCCGGGCTATGATGCTGTTGGTCCCCACGCCGGTGAGGTTGCTGTGCCAAGCGTTGACATCGCAGAACTGGGCGTCGAGGGCGGTGCCGGGCTGGGCTATCAGGCTATTCCGGAGCTCCAGGACCCACCTCTTGTCCTCTTCCGCGCCCTGCAGGGAGAGGCCCGTGGCGGCGGCCGCGGTGCCGGTGGTGTAGGTGATGCGCACATCACGCAGAACGGTCCCGGGGTTGTAGGTGGCGGCAGCGAGCTGTATGGTTACCGCCACGGTATTGGGTAAGCTGTCGGCCGCCGTCAGTCCGTCCAGCTGGAAGTTGATGTTGCCCAGCTGGGAGTTCGAGTGGACGTAGACCGCCTGGTTGTTGTTGCTGGCGTGGATGTTCTTCCAGTCGTAGGTGCTCTTCTGGGCGTTGGCCCCGTAGCTGTCGAAGATGTAGATGCCGTATCCGTCGTTCAGGTTGAACTGGCTGTTGACAAAGTAGTAGCTGGTGCTGGTCGCCGTGTTGACCGCCATGGTCCCGCCCATGTTGATGCCCATGCCGTTGCCCCTGTTGTCGGATAGGGTGCAATCGAGAACGCTGATATCGAGCGCGGCCGTCAGCGAGTTGCCGACCAGGGAGATCGCGCCCTCGTCCAGGGTCGCCTCGGGGTCGTTCCCGGTGGCGGTGGTGTTGTGCATCATGAAGGTAAGGTCGCCACTGAGCAGGTTGGCGTTGACGTGGAGTCCGGCGCCCATGTTGTCAGCGTAGGCAACGGTCCCGCCGACCGACACGAGCACGTCCCCGCTCCATATCTGGACGTCGATGTAGGCACCCCGGGCGTGGTTGCGCCTGAAGTTGTTCTTCTCCATGATGACGGTGAGGTCGCCGCTACCGTCCTGGGCAATGATGACGAGGCCGCAGTCGTCGGTGCCGGATATCGAACCCTCGCCGTT
>JAUVEQ010000224.1 GCA_030594725.1 Methanobacteriota archaeon | reverse complement strand
CGATCTGGACTACAACAAGACCGGTGGAAGGGTCCGTGGCGTGTCGATCGGCGAGATGCTCTGGTACGTCACCTACGAGGAGATCCGCGACTTCTGGGATCGCGACTCCGTCAAACCCATCCCCAACCGCCCCATCTCCATCGCGAAGGAGCATCCCTCGGAGGCACTGGGGAAGGACAGGATAATCCTGGCCACCGACTCCCAGTTCCTGTACTCCGTGCTGAGGATAAACGGCACCAACAACTGGACCTCGACCCTCGTGACGAGCAGCATGAGGGAACCCCGACCCATGGGCATATGGCCGACCTTCCGCGGTAACCTGGTCGTGACCGGCACCACGGGGGAACTCGGCTTCATCGCTTCGGTGGACCCGGAATCCGGATCCATCAGGGGCAACAGGACATGGTACAACATGACGGGCGCCCCCATAGTGGGCCGTCCGGAATACATCTTCTCCAGCCGCAACTACATCTTCATGACAGAGGTCCAGCAGATCGTCATCCTGAAGGAGACGATGCAGCTGGACGCCACATTCCAGGCGGTGGGAGGGGGCACGGACACCAAGATATCCTACGTGGGCAACATCGTGAACAACGTGGGTTCCGCCCAGGGGAATTACTATTCAATGGTCACAGTGGACGCAGTCCTCTGGGTCCAGTCCGTGTCGGGGACATACACAGCGCCGCTACCTCCGGGTGTGTACGCATCGGGCAACCGGTACATCCTGGGCACCGACGTGTTCGGGGGCGACATCTTCACCCAGCTGCTGTACGCCACGCGGACCGAGCTGGTCGTGGGCCTCGTGGCCGCGGTGATATCCGCAGGCCTGGGGACCATCGTGGGCCTCATCGCGGGATACTACGGAGGATGGGTCGACACGATCCTGATGCGTCTTACGGACATCTTCCTTACCCTGCCCATCCTGGTGGTCGCCCTGCTGCTTGCCGCCGTCCTAGGTCCATCCATCGGCAATATCATATTGATTATTGCGATATTTAGTTGGGCAGGGGTGGCCAGGGTCATACGGGCCCAGACACTCTCGCTGAAGAATCGGTCCTTCATCGATGCTGCAAGGGTATCGGGTGCCTCTAATCGAACGATCATCCTAAGGCACCTGGGCCCCAATGTTCTCCCCCTCACCTTCCTCTACATGGTATTCACGATATCGGGTGCCATCATCACAGAGGCCATCCTCGCGTTCCTGGGCATGGGCGACCCAACGGCCGTAACCTGGGGAATGATGCTCCAGTTCCTCCAGATCTCGGGGAACACACTGACCGCGCCCTGGTGGCTGCTACCACCGGGCCTTGCCATCACACTGTTGTCCCTCGCCTTCTACCTGATAGGCAGGGCGTTCGACGAGGTGGTGAATCCAAGATTGAGGGCTAGATGAACATGGGACACCTACTGGAAGTCAATGACCTGGTGATGCATTTCAAGATCCAGGACGGATGGGTCGAGGCGGTCGACCATGTCACGTTCCACGTTGACGAGGGAGAGACCCTGGGTGTGGTGGGAGAGAGCGGCTGCGGGAAGACCACCACCGCGTACGCCGTCACACAGCTCCTGCCCAAGAACGCCTACATCAAGGGTGGCTATATCAAGTTCAAGGGAAAGGACCTCACCGAGTTCGTGAACGACGATGGCACCATCGACATCTTCAACCAGGCCATCCGGGAGATCCGGTGGGACGAGATCAGTATCATCTTCCAAGGGGCGATGGACGCCCTCAACCCCGTTTACAGGGTGGGCGACCAGATCGAGGAGGCCATCATGGCCCACACCGATTCCCTCCCTGGCCTGATAGATGACGAGTTCCGGGAGAAGTTCGCTGGGATGCGCGTGGAGGAGCGGGAGATCGCCCGACATCGCATCGAGAAGCTGTACGACATCGTCAACATCAACCGCGATCGCATCGACAACTATCCCCACGAGTACTCGGGGGGCATGAAGCAGAGGGCCCTCATCGCAATGGCCCTGGCCCTTCGGCCCGACTTCATCATAGCCGACGAGCCCACCACCGCCCTGGATGTGATCACCTCCTACAAGATCCTCAAGGAGATAAAGCGCATCCAAGCAGAGCACAACCAGTCGATGATGATGATAAGCCACGACATCTCCCGCGTCGCAGAGATGTCCAACCGCATGGCTGTGATGTACGCTGGCCGCATCGCGGAGACGGCTCGTACCGTGGACCTGTTCTGCGACGCGAAGCACCCGTACACCCTGGGCCTCATCAATTCCATCCCCACAATCTTGGGGACCAAGGAGGAGATGAAGGATCGTCTCAAGGGGATCCGAGGGTCGCCCCCACCCCTGGTGAACCCGCCGAAGGGTTGCAGGTTCCATCCCCGATGCGATTTCGCGAAGGACAAGTGCAAGAAGTACTCGCCGAAGCCAGCAGAGGTGGGACCCGACCACCTGGTATGGTGCTGGAAGGCAGATACGGAGAACAAAGGACATGAGTGGAAGTGACCGAGGCCGACCTTCATCGATACCTCCCGTCGAGGACATGGACAGGGAAAACGTTGTCGAGATCCGCAACCTGAAGATGTACTTCGACATCAAGATGGGCCTTTCCGGGCTCTGGTCGAAGGAGCAGCTGCAGGTCAAGGCCGTGGACGACATATCGATGGATATTCGCCGGGGCGAGGTCATATCCCTCGTGGGCGAGACGGGATGCGGTAAGACGACCGTCGGGCGACTCATCCTCCGATTGGATACGCCGACCGCTGGCCATATCAACTTCGAGGGCGCCGACATTGCGGCCCTCAAGACCAAACAGGTGAAGCAGTTCCGCAAGAAGGCACAGATGATCTTCCAAGACCCCTATGCCTCCTTGAACCCCCGGATGACCGTCTCCCAGACGGTGTCCGAACCCCTCATCAACTACGGTTACCGGAGACAACCGGAGATTATGAACGAGAAGGTGGCAAAGGCCCTCCGTGACGCGGGTCTCCGGCCCATCGACGAATATATAGAACGCTTCCCCCACGAGCTCTCCGGAGGGGAGCGCCAGCGTGTCTCGATCGCCAGGGCCCTGGTGATGGACCCCACCTTCATCGTGGCGGACGAGCCCGTCTCGATGCTCGACGTCTCCATCCGGGCCGGGGTCATGAACCTGATGATGCGGCTCAGGGACCAGTACGGCATCGCCTACCAGCTCATCACCCACGACATCTCAGTGGCGAGGTACATGTCGGACCGGATCGCCATAATGTACCTGGGGAAGATAATGGAGCTGGCAGATACCGAGACCATCGTCAAGAGACCCTTCCATCCCTACACGAGGGCCCTCATCAAGGCGGTGCCCATCGCCGATCCCACCAGGGCAAGACCCGATCTGCCGATAAAGGGCGACATTCCCTCCCCGATCCACAGGCCAAAGGGCTGCGTGTTCAACACCCGTTGCATCTACGCCGTGGACGAGTGCCGTGAGACCACACCGCCCCTTGAGATGTTCGGGAGGGACCACAAGGTCGCCTGCATACTCGCCCACCGTGGAGACCTCCCGGAGCCGGAACCCCTGGAGGAGGACGAGGCCTGCGAGAGTTACGAGGGGACCAATGACGTTGAATCCCGCTCATCGGAGGCGGGGCCAAGGGAGGGAGGAGCACCTTGAAGAAGCAATCCCTCAGGGCGTGCATCCTGGCCGGCGTGGCCGTCCTTTTGATCGCCAACGGTCTGTTCTCCTACGGATGGTACACCGAGGAGAGGGTGGAGGATGCGGACGTGGAGGATGGCGAGTACAAATCCGATCTGGCCTATGGCCTCCGGGGCGTTAGGAACGAGACCCGCCTCGTCGTGAACGGGACCCGGATCGCCTCCGAGGAGAAGGTCCAGGATTACGATGACTTCATAGGTCTCGAGGACTCGCGGGCGGGCCAGGTGGTCAGCAGGATGAACCTCCTCATGGTCATATCCCTGGTCCTGACGATCCTTTTCATCCCCCTTGTGTACCTTACGAGCAAGGGCTCGCTCGAGGACAAGGTGGGCAAGATCGGACCCTACCTTCCCTTGATATGCGGCCAGATCGCCGCCATCATCCTTCTCATCTCGCCTATGTGGTTCACCTACGCCTTCATCACGGACCTAACCGCGGACATGGAGGAACTGGACCAGGGAGTTACACAGGCCCTCGGCGGTAACACTGGTCTGTGGGTGATATTCGGTGGCGTGCTTCTGCAGTTCGCGGTGATCGGCGCGTTGGCACGCACCAAGCTGATATACATCGATCCCCCGAAGGGAAAGACATGGAAGACCTAACGCCCTCGTGGGCATGGAATTGACCACGCGACTGGGTCGAAATATACATATTTCATCATTCCGTAGGACCATTTGGAAGGGGGAATGGAATTGGAAATCGGATCGGAGATCTTAGTTATTGTCCTCTTGATGGGATCGATGCTCATGATGATGCTCATCTACGCGTCTAGTTACAAGAAGGTCCCTCCCAACAAGGCGATGGTCATCTACGGCCGGAAGACTCGTCAGGGGGGTCCTGGGTATCAGGTCATCAGCGGCGGCGGGAAGTTCATATTACCCATCATCGAATCATACGAATTCCTATCGATAGAGGTGAGGACCCTGGAGTTCGACCTCAAGGATGTCAAGCTGGACCCAGGTATGTATGATGACGAATCTCCACGGATAGCCATCGAGGCGACCGCACTGGTGAAGGTCGGTTCCAGCAGGGAAGAGCTCATGGTGGTGGCCGAACACCTCATGGGAAAGACGAACGAGGAGATCGACCACATGTCGAGGAAGATCATAGAGGGTCATATCAGAACGGTCCTTCGCGGTTTTCCCAGGGAGACCATCGATAAGGAACGAGATGCGGTCGCCGCGAGGATCCAGATGTCTGCCCAGCAGGACCTCCTCAATGTGGGTTTGGATGTCCGCGCGTTCACCTTGAACAGGGTCCACCTCAAGGGTTAGAGCCCCGGGAACCTCATCCATATTGGACCCAAGCGTCCGTTTTACCCCTTTTGGTCAACAGGCCAGCACCGGGTCGCAACCCTCATATTGGGTAATGACCATATCCCCGCGCGTCCGGAGGTAACCCCCTGCGAGTTGAGATTTCGAGGGATATCGTCCAAGGTGACTTCGTTCACAAGATAGAGGAGCTGTCGGGAGAGAACGTCCTCCAGTGCTACCAGTGTGGTGAATGCTCCTCTGGCTGCCCGGTCTCTGCTGAGATGGACATCATCCCCAGCCAGGTCATTCGCCTCGTCCAGCTGGGCCAGGAGGACGAGGTCCTCGCGGCGGAGAGCCCATGGGTCTGTGCCTCCTGCCACACGTGCTACGTTCGTTGTCC
>JAUVEQ010000242.1 GCA_030594725.1 Methanobacteriota archaeon | reverse complement strand
CGTGTGAGATGGCCAAGGCGACCAAGGCGGCCCAGGTGGCCCAGGTGGCCCAGGTGGCCCAGGTGGCCTAGGAGGAGAGCCGCACCAGCAGCGCCTCGACCCATCTCCAGTAGTCCACGACGGTGGTCACGTCCACGTACTCGTCGGGACTGTGGGGGTTGTTGATGGTGGGCCCTATGGATATCATGTCCATTCCGGGGAACTTCTCTCCTATGATGCCCGTCTCGAGACCGGCATGTATGGCCTCCACCACGGGCGGTTCCCCGAAGAGCTCGGTGTGCACCGCCTTGGCGATGCCCAGCAGTTCAGAGTCTGGATTGGGCTTCCAACCGGGGTAGGCGTTGTTGTGCTCCACCTGGCAATCAGCCAGGTTCCCTATGGCCTCGATGCGGCCACGGAGCGCCTCCAGTGCCTGGGAGATCGAGCTCCGGGTGGAGAGGTGGAGTATCACCTTGTCCTTCTCGAGCTTGACGGAGGCAAGGTTGGTGCTGCTCTCCACAAGACCATCCACATCGTGGCTGTACTTCCAGACCTCGTGGGGCATTGCCATGAGCAGCTCGACGATCTTGAACGAGTCGCCGACGCCGACGGCCCGGCACTCCTTGTCGCCCTCGTCGGTCAAGGTGACGGACAGGTCAGCCTCCCGTACGCCGTACTCCTGGTGGAACCCCTCCTCGGCCTTCGCGCAGACCCTCTTCACCAGGTCAAGCTCTCCACGGACGAAGGCCACCTTCGCCCATGCCTCCCTGGGTATCGCGTTGTGCTTGTCGCCGCCCTTGATGTCGATGATGGCCAGGTTCAGGTCACTTGCGTCCCAGAGCACGCGGGCCAGGAGCTTGATGGCGTTGGCCCTGTCCTCGTGGATGTCCACGCCGGAGTGGCCTCCCTTGAGCCCCGCGACCTTGATGGTCGCCATGCAGCACTCCATCTTGAGCTTCTCCACGTCCAGGAGCATGAAGACCTTGGTGTCCCCACCTCCGGCGCAGCCGATGGTGACCACGCCGATGTCCTCGGAATCCAGGTTCATCATGAGCCTGCCCTTGAGGAAGCCATCCTCCAGCTCGAAGGCTCCGGTCAGCCCCGTCTCCTCGTCGACGGTGAAGAGGGCCTCTATGGGGCCGTGCTCCATAGAATCCGACTCGAGTACCGCCAGGGCGGTGGCCACGCCGATGCCGTTGTCGGCTCCCAGGGTGGTGCCCTTGGCGTAGAGCAGGTCGCCACGAAGGTCGGTCACGATCGGGTCCTTCGAGAAGTCGTGAACGGTGTCGGCGTTCTTCTCGCAGACCATGTCAAGATGGCCCTGGAGAACGACGATGGGCGCGCTCTCGCGGCCCGGCGTTCCGCCCTTGCGGACCAGCACGTTGCCAGCGGCGTCCTGGATGTGTTGCAATCCCAGCCGCTCGGCCACACCGATGACGTACATCCGCACCGCATCCTCGTGCTTCGAGCAATGGGGTATCCTCAGCAGTTCGTCG
This sequence comes from Methanobacteriota archaeon, assembly GCA_030594725.1. GTDB lineage: Archaea > Thermoplasmatota > DTKX01 > DTKX01. The sequence goes on along the minus strand of JAUVEQ010000242.1, from coordinate 3,455 downwards.
AAATGCTTCCATAACAGAACGGGCTCCAGGCCTTCAAGGTTGGGGTCCATTTTCAATCCCCTCCGGTAATCGCGGGAAGGGCATGGGCATAAATGAACCCTTCGTTCCGACGCCCCGTATACCTTCCCCAGGGGGGGGAGGGAAGTAGCATTAATCAACGGCGACATACCTACTCGACCCGCGAGGAGGGCGACACGATGCTCGATCGGGTGGACGACCACATAATGGCACTGCTGGTGGTGACCACCGTCCTCCAGGTGGGCCACGTGGCCATACATCTGGTCAACACCTTCCGCTGGAAGCGCGCCACCCTTCCCTGGTACGATGCCTGGGTCGGCTACCTGGGCGCCCTCGCATGGTTCATCATGGTCATCGCATCCCGGGGCCTCGAGTGGGACCTGCCGGCCGGTGTTCCCGTCGCCGGTCTCCTCCTGTTCGCAGTTGGACTGTACGTGCACGGCAAGGGGATCCGGGACATCATGCGGTACCGGGACGAGGGACCCCTGGTCACCAGGGGCATCTACGCCAGGCTCCGTCATCCGATCTACTACGGATGGGTGATAGTGTGCTTCGGCATGCCGATGCTGTTCCAGTCGTGGCTCGGTCTCGTCACGGCCCCCCTCTGGGCGGGCATCATCCTTCTGGTAGCCGTGCTGGAGGAACGGGACCTGGCGCGGGCGCTGCCCGACGGGGTCTACGACGAGTACAGGAAGGGCACCATCATCTGATGGTCCCCATCAACCGTACCTCTTGGCCAGGGACTTGACCTTGCCCTCCAAGCTACGCCGGTTAATCTTCCCGTGGGAATAATCGACCTGCTTGCCGTAGCTGAAGTACACAACGTGGGGGATGGACATCACGTCGAACCTCTCGGCCAGCTTCCGGTGCCGCTCGATGTTGACCTTGCCGATCGCGACCTGCCCCGCGCGGGCCTCAGCGATGTCGCGGATGATCGGCCGCATCGCCTTGCACGGAGCACACCAAGACGCCCAGAACTCCACCATGGTCAGGGGGTATTTGTCCACGAACCCGTCGAAGTTACGATCATCCAGCTCCACCGTGCCCCGGGGCCATTCCTCGGGAGGCGGGGCATCGGCCTTCGCCTTCTTCTTGAACAGGCTCATCATGGGCATATCCTCCCAATCCCTCTCCGGGATAATCATCCTTGCGGATGGACCGTACGCTGAACGATGTTGTCACATCCCCCGTCCCATCAAGGACGAAAGTTGTGCTGCGGGAGGGCCCGGGAGGTGTACAAGAAGTACGTCGGGGCAGCAATGCCCCGATGGGGGTTGGGGGGGGTTGGTGGGGTCGGACCCTGCCCTGCAGCATTATCATCTACGGGCAGCTTGGATAAGAAGTGTGCGCCGAAATAGGTAGGGTCGCCGTCGAGACAGTCTCGTCCAGCCAGCCGGGCCCACCTTCACCCATCCCCCCAGTACCTTTATCTCGGGCACGCTCCATGGGAGGGAACGGAAGGTGGTGAAGACCATGGCGGACAACAACAACAAGTACAGGGTGTCCATCGGATCAGCGATGGGCCCGTTCAGCTTCTGGGGTGATGACGAGGCCGTGACCGGGGCTGGTTTCACCAACGCCATGGAGGCGGACAGCGAGGGCCTGCCGCAGCACATGATCGAGTGCAGAAGGCAATGCGTGGAGTACTTCGATGGTCGGCGGACCGCCTTCGACATCCCCCTCAGGGCCGAGGGGACCGAGTTCCAGAGGGAGGTCTGGGCCGAGATGAGTCGCATCCCCCACGGCGAAACCCGCAGCTACGGTCAGGTCGCAAAGGCCATCGACAGGCCGGGAGGCGCCCGAGCGGTGGGCCAGGCGTGCGCCAGCAATCCCATCGGACTCATACAGCCCTGCCACCGGGTGATCGGCTCCGACGGCAACCTGACGGGATTCGGTCATCAAACTAAGGACCTGAGCTTGAAGCGGGCCCTAATAGACCACGAGGCCGCAGCCCACGTGAGGCCGATCGAGGGTTTCGAGGGATGATCGAATATCGGAGCATCACTCGTAGAATCTGTCACGACCCAGGCCCTGGTCCTCGATCCTGGTGACCTCAGAGGCCCGGAAGAGGTTGGACCTGCCCGAGGGCATCTGGATCTCGTAGAGCGGGAATTCATCCTTCCCGACCTGGGTCTCGACCACGATGCCGATCCGCCCGCCCACCTTGACGAACTCGTCCTCGTCGGGAAGCTGACAATTGTCCTTGTGGGAAAGGAACTTGGTGACAACCATCTCCTTACCACGGGTCATCGGTATCGAGTAACCCTTCCCGCATACAGGACAGACTGCATCGACCATATTCGTTCCCCCTTGTTGATTGGTAATTGATGACATAAATAGATTGTCATCCCCCGGAGATGATAATGCCGATTCAACCGTCGGGCCCGCCGGGCAAGGGCTCCTCGGCCTTGTCAGCGACGGCCCGAAGGGACGCCTCCCGTTTCCTCTTGGACGACAGGGGCCCTGCCCCTCCTCCGACGATCCCGGGCGTCTCGGGGGGGAGCCCGTTCACCAGATCCACGTCGGCCCGCATCCCTCCTGGCACCTCGTCTTGAGAGAAGCTCAGGAGCCCCTCGGGTTCGTTCCGCACACCCTTCTTCTCAGGAGGAGACATAATCAGACCCTCTGCTCAGTGGCGTCCTGGGGCGCAGCGCCTCCCCTGAAGAGGTCGATTATGGTCAGGATCGCGAAGGCCGTCGTCGCGATCGCCCCGGCGTAGATCATCATCCGCTGGGTGTCACCGATGCTGCTCTCGGCCTCACCCCTTATCCAGATGTCCCAGTTGAGAAGCAGCACCGTCCCCGTGAAGGCCAGGACGGTGAGCACGGCCCAGACGAGGCCGAAACGGGAGAACACCCTGTCGGGACCCCCCTCCGGAGGCTCCTCGGCGGCAGGCAACCGGGGGTCCACCAGGGTGAGGCCCTCCGCCTCGACCTCCTCGGTCTCCAGCTCGTCGACCGGGTCCCATTCGATCTCGACACCGCAACCGGGACAGCTCACAGTACCGTAAGAGAACGAGCTGCCGCAATCAGGACACTCGAATGCATCCCCATCTCCCATGATGTCAACTCCCCTGGATGGCTCCGTGTTAGCAATGTACGGAACCAATATTAGTACCTTTGGCCCTCAATTCAGGAAATGACCCATCACTGCACCAGGACCACCGGGGAACGGTTTCCGACATGCCAAACCACACCAGAACCGACATATATACTCCAGAATGTAGTGAGGGACGAAGAAGGAGGCTGAAGGCCCATGCTCGCCCAGCCCCCTCCCTCCCTCGTCATACCACCCCTCCTCCTGAGGTGTGAACTATTTATCACAGTGGGTCAATCCCCGGGGCACAGGAACCGAAGGAGCAACCTCACATGGGTCTATTCAAGAAGGACAAGCCCGGACAGACCATCGAGCTTCGGGTCACCGGCATGACCTGCAGT
>JAUVEQ010000383.1 GCA_030594725.1 Methanobacteriota archaeon | reverse complement strand
GCTGGCAGTTCGAACGCGATGGTCGCTATTTGAACCTTTGGAGGTGCGTCTCACCGCTTGGAAGGGTCCTCCGAGACCCTCGCGGGCTTCGTCCTTACGAAGTAGACCAATAGGAGGATGAAGAAGATGACGAATGCGATGTCGGACAGCTTGACGGGAGTGACCTCCTCCTCGCTGCCTGTTCGGAATTTGATAATTGCAGAACCTTCGTGGAAGATATCATGTGCCATTACCCAAAGGATGTGTTCGCCGTCGGATAGATTACTAATGTCGATGGCTACAAACCAATCCTCGAGATCATCCGGAAATTCATAATGGACGACCTCATTATCAATGCCAATCTCAATGTATTCAATAGAGTAATTGGATTCAATCCGACCAGATGTAATCAGGATTGAATCAATTCGTGATCCACTCTTAGGTTCGTCGATATAGACTTCTAAGGAACTCCATCCTTCAAGGAGGACAAGAACACGACCCACCTCTTCAATTACAACTTGTTCACCGACAATCGCTTGTACGGTCACCATCCGGAACCCCTCAAATTCATCACAAGGCACATACGCTGACCACCTTCCAACGTCGTCTTGAGGCCACTCTCCATCGTCATAAACGTAAGCTTGAGTGATGGTTCCTTCGAATTCGACCTGAATGCTATCCGGAACAAGGCCAGTGATTCGTCCACGGATTGCAGTCTTTCCATCTTCAGGATAACCCCAGACAGCCTGACGGACGATATTAATTACGCCCTCAGCTCCCTCGATGAGGTAGCCGATGCAGCTAATGACGCCCCCGTCCTCGGTTTGAGCCCCCACGTAGATCTTGTCGTGGTAGAGGAAGGGTGATGACATGATGGAGGTACCCAGGGTTATATTCCAATTGACGTTCGGGTCCCAGATATTGTTCACGTCCCCCCGGGGCCACAGCACCTCTTTACCATAGAGGGTACCTCCATCGTCGGCGAAGACGAGGAGTGGTCCTGTGAGTCCTCCCACCTTGAAGTCGAGAGCCAGGATTGGAGATGCTCTCATGCCCCCGCTGCCATTCCATTGGTCCCATATCTTACCATCCTGGTCTATGAAATACATCGTCCCAGCATTATCGGCCACGAAGACAACGGGGAGGTCGCCACTGCCTTCCCAGACAGCTGCGGACGAGTAGATACCACCCGACATCCCCGAGACGTTCCAGACCTCCTCGCCTGTCGTCCGGTTTAGGTAGTACAGGTGTTCGTCGTACGATCCCACGATGACCAGATCCTCGGTCACGGCTGGTGAAGCGGGAGCGTACTCTGCCTGGAAGACCCAGACCAGCTCGCCCGAAGTGGCGTTGATACAGTAGATTTTACCATCACAGGAGCCGAAGAAGATGGCGTCCTCGAAAAGGGCCGGGGAGCTGTACACGTATCCATTGGTGGGGAATTCCCAGATGACCTCCCCACTGGCCGTGTCCAGGCAGTAGACGGAAAAGTCATTAGAACCGAAGTAGACACGACCGTTGGCCACGACGGGGGAGCTCTTGATTTCACCATCGGTTGAGGAGTTCCAGATTAGGGTGCCCTCGTACATGTCCAGGCAGTACATGTTCCCGTCATCGGAGCCGATGTACACTCTGCCGTCCGCCACGGCGGGCGACGACTCCACCGGACCTTTAGCGTCGAAGGTCCATAGGGTCGAACCGGAATACGCGTTCAGGCTTAGGACTTGGCCACCCATTGTGCCCACGAAGAGCCTTCCGTCCACGACCACGGGCGAGGACAGAATTGAATCCTCCGTCTCGACGGACCATAATATGGTATTATTGACAGGGCCGCTTCCTGGCACGGCACCCAGTTTGGTCTGGGATCCTCGAAAGATAGGCAGGGGCTCCTGCAGGGATACCTCGTCGGCACCGACTGTCGACAAGGCATTCAAGGGTGAGAGAAGCAACAAGACTAGGACGATTACCAACGTACTCTTGTCCAACGCCCCTCTCATTGCATAGACCTCATTGCCTCAGCGGGATCGATCCGGGCAGCATCCCGGGCGGCCAGCAGTGCACCGACGGCTGCCGCGCCCACCATCGCGAGGGCAAGGATGGCAATCGTTCCTCCGGGGAAGTAGATTGCGGTCACCGAGCCCAACCAGGCGGGGCTGATGGCGACTATGGCGATGGCGGCCCCGATGATGCCGACGAGGACGCCGGTGAGGGCGATCCAGATCTGCTCGGAGAGGAAGGTCTGCCATACCTTCCCCTTGGGCCATCCCAGGGCCTTCATGCCGCCGATCTCCCGCCGGCGGTCCTGCACCTCCCGGGCGGCCAGGGCTCCGAGTCCGAGGGCGCCAACGATGAGGCCCAGGGCGAGGTAGGCCTGGAACAGCCTGAGGAAGGAGAGCTCGTAGGCCAGGTTCTCCTGGACCACCTCGACGGTGGGTTTGGCGTCCAGACCGAGGTCGGCGTAGGCCTCCTCCAGCTCCTTGGCCAGCTTGGCGGGTTCCTTCGAGCCCGCGTCGAACAGGAAGTATGTGTACACGGCGGAGTCGGGGTACACCCTCATGGCCATGTCGATGCCCGTCAGGAAGCTGCCGCCGAAGATGGAGGTCTCCATTACTCCCACCACCTTCATCTTGTACACTCGGCCCCGGTCCCCGTCCACCTCGTAGACGTCCCCGATGGAGCCGCCGTACACCCACACCAGGGTGTTGTAGTCCACTACCACGGGGACGTGGCCGTCGTCGGTGAGCTCGGTAAGCGAGCGCCACGTTTCCCGGTCGCCTCCGACCTGGGAGTCCCGGAAGCCCACGGTGACGTTCTCGATGAACTCGTCGGGGATACCCATTATCCGCGGCGGGAAGCGGGCGTTCAAGTTGGAGCATGTCCCGCCCTGGTGACCCACGACCCTGACGGGGGTCACGGTCCAGTCGCCCGGTGGCGCGTTCGGGTCGTCCTTGAGGTCGCCACCGACCTGGACCCAGGTCTCGGCCAGCACGTCGTAGCCGCCCGTCTGGTCGGCCTGGAGGTCGCCCGCGTACCGGATCTCGATCTCGCCG
>JAUVEQ010000299.1 GCA_030594725.1 Methanobacteriota archaeon | reverse complement strand
GCAGATCGGCGGTGACGACGACGAGCACATCCCCTGGACGGTCATCCCCGACCTGGACCCGGAGGCGGCGGGGGACATCTGCTTCCGCCGGGAGTCGTTCTCGGGCATGTGCGCCGAGACGTCCCTCGAGGCCGAGAGCGTGCCCGAGTACCTGGACAAGGCGGTGGAGTTCCTCAACGGAACGGTCTGGGGCACGCTGTCCGCTACCATCTTGGCCAGCGAGGAGAGCCTGGCGGACCCCGAGGTGGGCCCTGCCGTAGAGAGGGCCGTGAGCGGGCTCAGGTACGGTTCCATCGGCATCAACGTCACCGCCGTGTGGAGCTTCTACTCGATGACCGCCACCTGGGGCGCCTTCCCGGGGTCACACATGCAGGACATACAGTCGGGCATCGGGAAGGTGGGCAACTTCCTCATGCTCCACCGGCCGGAGAAGGCCGTCGTGCGGGCGCCCTTCCGGATGGACCCCTACCCCTTCCTGGGAACCGCAAAGGACCTGGACGAGTTCAGCAGGAAGCTGGCGCGGTTCGAGGAGGGGCCCTCGTGGCTGCAAATGCCGGGACTGTGGTGGAGCGCGAGGAAGACGTGAGGGGAGCTAGGTGACGATGCTCGGGGACCTCGCCCGAGGTCCCCTGCGCCAGGATTAGTACCAGACAATGACCATCGCGGGGTACGGGACAGGTGAGCCATTCATTCACCGACCCCCCGTTAGGGTCTTTATATACTCTCCCAAACATATCATTTGTATAGGCAGGTCTTGAACGTGGCCACGAATAATGAGAACGAGGAGCTCTTTGAACCAAGGTTCTCCTTCACCAACGAGATGGTCAGCAACCTCACTGCTATCTCCGAGGCCAGGACCGTGGTGCAGAACGCCCGTCTCGTTCCCCGGTGGGAGGTGACGTTGAGACGGGAAGCGCTCCTGAGGACCGCCCACCATTCGACCGCCATCGAGGGGAATCCCCTCTCCCTCGAGGAGGTCACGGCCCTGGCACAGGGCAGGAAGGTCATGGCCACAAGGAAGGCGAAGCAGGAGGTGTTGAACTACCTGGACGCCCTCGACGAGGTCCCAGCGTTTGCCGAGAGGGAACCGTTCATTTCCGATGACCTCCTGGCGCTTCACCTGACGATCAGCACGGGAACCCTGGATGACCCCGAGGACGAGGGTGCCTTCAGGCGGCGGCAGGTGGTCGTTGCGAATAGTGCCACTGGTGAGGTCGTGTTCACCCCGCCCCCGACCGAGGAGGTCCCGAACCTCGTCGACGGTCTCCTGGAGTGGTTCGGGTCCGCGCGTGCCCAAGAGCTGGACCCCGTCATCCAGGCAGGTGTAGCGCACTATCGTTTTGTTTGGATACACCCGTTCGCCGACGGGAACGGAAGGACCGCCCGCGTCCTGGCGACCCTCGCCCTCTACAAGCGGGGATTCGATGTCAAGAGGTTCTTCACCCTTGACGACTACTACGACCAGGACCGGCGGGGTTACTACGCCGCCCTCAGGGCCGTCGACCAATCCACCCTGGACCTGACCAGCTGGTTGGAGTACTTCACCGCTGGCGTGGCCCTCAGCATCTCCGCCGTAAAGGACAGGATCATAGGTATCAGCAAGGACGTTAAGGCATTATCTGAGAAGGGTCAGATACCCCTGTCGGAGAGGCAGATGGCCATCGTCGAGAAGATGGTGGATGCAGGAGCCATAACCAACCGCGAGGTGAGGGAACTCTTTGGTATCTCCAACCGAGCGGCCCTGAATGAGTTGGAGAAGCTCATGGAGCTTGGCGTCGTCGAGAAGACCGGCCAGGGACGAAGCGTGCAATACGTGCTGATATGAATGGGTTCACGATTAAGTTCACGATTAGGTTCACGATTGATCATCCCTTACACCGCAAGCATACTCGTGGCGTGCGGGACTACTAGGGCCAGGACCCTGAACTTGGACCCCCATTTTCGACTTGCGCCGTACGTGACAAGGATCGTGATGTACCCGAGATCGATCACCCCCCCTATCCGTGACCCGGCGGGGAACGGTCCCCCAGACCATCCTTCTATCTTGCGTGTCCTCCACAAGAGGTGCAATATTTTGATAATGAGGATTATATAATGATAGTTATCAAACAACATTTATATACTTTATCCACCATGGGATATTGATGCTCACCATTGAACGTTCAGAGGTTCGTGAGATAGAGGACCAACCCGGGTGGATCCTTCTCTACGGTCGCAGAAAGGTGGGGAAGACCTTCCTGTTGCGGAATTTCATTAGGCACGATGCGTTCGTGTCGGTGAGAAGGGACGGGATATCCCATGCCTCAGGACTCGCTGGGAGCAGGATCACATCGTTCGAGACCTTGGCCGACCTGATGGGTCCGGTATTGAAGGATGGTGGGACCGTCATAGTGGATGAGTTCCAGCGGCTCCCGGAGTCCTTCCTCGATGAGGTGGCCCTCTTCCATCCCCACGGGCGATTGATACTCTCAGGCTCCAGCATGGCAGTGGTGTCCAGGGTGCTCGGTGTGGGGTCTCCCATGCTTGGCCTGGCCACCACGTACCGCCTCGGTCTGGTACGACCGACGGATGCACTGCGGAGCCTTCCCGACCTCTCACCGGACACCGCTGTGCCTATGGCCGCCTACCTCAGGGACCCGTGGTTGGCACCGATGCAGGAGGGGAGGAGGGCGTTGGAGCCGTTCCTGTTCAGTGTCATGGGGTCAGCACGGTTGGCCGTACCTGCTCTCATCGGTGAGGTGTTCACCGAGTCTGACCGGTCTCTCAGCCAGGTCTACGAGGGCGTCATCAGGGCCCTTGGTGCCGGATCGTGGAGACCAGGCGACATCGCTGGCCGGCTGCACGAGTCGGGTCTGGTCAGCACGGGCGCGAGCACACAGGTGATGCAGTACCTCGCCAACCTGGTCGAGATGGGTCTGGTGGACAGGATCAGCATCCTAGGAAAGTCGAGACTCAGGGCCTACCGCCTTTCATCGAACGTAATGGACACATTCTACTACTTGGCGGACAAGCACAGGATAGACGAGGAAGGCCGGCCCCTGGCGGAGATCCGGGAGAACCTCCGTAGATCGGTATCAAGGGCTCTGGAGAGATATGTTGGGGCGCTCTTCTCACAGTTGACGGATGGGCAGGTCGAGTACTCCTTCGACCCCGAGATCGACTTTGTGATCACGAAGGGAAGGAAGCGGGAGCCAGTGGTCGCTGGAGAGGTGCGATGGGGAAGGTTCTCCACCAGGGATGTAATGGCATTCTCCCGCAAGGTGGAGGACCTGGACTGTCGAAAGATATTCGTGGTCCCGAGGGGCAGGACCCGTGACATGGTCGGTGGCGTGGAGGTACTCGATGCTTCAGCCCTCGTAGATCTCGCAAGCTCGCATCCACCACCGGTCCGACGATAATGCCGTGATTGATAATGGATATTATTAAATGGAGGTTATCATCTCCTGGGAAGAGTGGGCGAGGTTCCTGGTGCTCGGCAGTGTTCCTTGTGGCGTACGGGGCAACTGATGTGATGCTCGGGGACCGCACCCGCGGTCCCTGCGCCAGGACAGGGTCGGTGGGGGCACACGGGCCGCGATAATGTCACGACGGGGTTCCGACCGTGGTGTACGTCACAACGTTGGATCCTTGGAATGTGGGATCGATCAACCCGGCGGAATATTGTTCAACGTGTTGAACAAAAAACACCATTATTGTTCCATTGAATGAACAAGCATAGGGAGAAGGGGTCGATCATCGACCCCTGTGGAGATGGCTCCTCGAGGAGGCGTGACCGCCTTACTGACCCACGACATGCTATGTACGGGACATGTAGTATTGACTGGAGCACGTGATATGTACATCACGCATTTGGTGATGATACGTGATACATGTATCACGAGATGGCTCGTGGCGTACGCGTCAAGGGGAAATGTTGGGTACGCGACAACTGGGGCCAGTACCTCAAACTTGGACCCCCTACCTCATGTGACCTCACCATATCGCACATACGTTCTTCTTCCACCATAGTGGAAGATATCTATCAAATAAGTTCCACTATACTGGTAGTTATCATTGAGGGACCATGAAGGATTC
>JAUVEQ010000318.1 GCA_030594725.1 Methanobacteriota archaeon | reverse complement strand
GTAGACCAGGCCTGGGAACTGCTCGGGTTCGTACTCCACGTTCTCGAGCCCGAGGGATATGGCGATGGTGTTCAGATTGAGCACCTTCTTGAGGTCCGTGGTCGCCACGATGTTCTGGACCGTGACCTCGGGTTTCTGGTTGACCTCGAAGCCTGCCTCGGTGAGCCGCTCTACCACGTTATTGATGGCCCTCTTGACGTCTGCCACGCTCTTTGCACCGGTGCATACGATCTTTCCGGAGCGGAAGATGAGGGTGGCCGTCTTGGGGTCCTTGATCCTGTACACGATGCCGGGGAACTGTTCAGGCTCGTACTCGGCTCCATCCAGGGCGAGGGTTATCGCTCGCAGGTTCAACTCAGAACCGATGGTGGAGGTAGCCACAACGTTCTCTATCTTAATGGTCGGTTCTTCTGTCATAGGGCATCACGCCTGCTATGGAACCTTATATATTAATAAGTATTGTTTAAAAAGGGTTTAAAAAGGGGTTAAATAGGGTATTTAAATAGAGGATGCGACGCATCTCCCCCTCCCCAAACCCTTTTCTTCAATGAGATGGGAGACCTCGCCTTGGCGGACAGAAACGGTAAATACGCTCTGCGCGATACCCGAGGCGGTTCCCATGGCCAGCGTCGATGAGCGCGACCCGAGGTGGGAGCGGCTGGACCGCGCCCGCATGAACTTCTGTATCCAGTGCGGACGGTGCACGTCCGCCTGCCCCCTCGCGACCCAGATCGACTACTCCCCCCGGCAGAAGGTCAACGAGGAGAGGTTGCTGGAGGGGGAGAACCTGGACGAGTGGGGTGCCAGCGTCTGGACCTGTCTGGCCTGCTACAACTGCAACGAGGCCTGCGAGCAGGGGGTCCACGCCGCCTCGATCGTGAGGGTGGTCCGGCAGCGATTGTTCGAGATGGGCATGGCACCCGAGGGCATCAACAAGGTGGCTGCGGAGTTCTCCAGGTCCGGCATGGCCTTCCCGGTCACTGGCTTCACGCGGAAGATGCGTAAGGAGATGGGCCTGGGGAATGTGCCCACCACGGCGGCCGACCCGAAGGCGATGGATGAGGTCCGCATCCTCCTGAAGCGGGCCAGGTACCCTCCCTTGATGGAAGAGGGAGGTGAGGACTGATGGCGGCGGTCAGGTACGCCCTCTACCACGGTTGCCTCATACCTGCCAGGGCACCGTTCCTCGAGAAGGCAACGAAGCTGGTCCTGGACGACCTGGAGATAGCGTACGAGGACCTCAAGGGCACAAGCTGCTGCGTCGACCCCACGACCCTGCGCGGCACCTCGGAGCACGCATGGATCACCCTGAACGCAAGGAACATCACCTTGGCAGAGGACAAGGGCCTGCCTCTCCTTTCCCAGTGCAACGGTTGCTTCTCGAACATCAACGAGGCGAACAAGGTCCTCCAGGAGGACGGCGAGCTCCGTGAGGTGGTCAACGAGGACCTGGCCCTCGTCGACCGGGAGTACAAGGGCACCGTGGGGGTCCATCATCTGGTGGGCATGCTCCACGATGTGGGCGAGGGGGCCATCCGCGAGCGCGTGAAGGTGCCCCTCACGGACTGGGTGGTCGCCTCTGAGCCCGGTTGCCATCTGACACGTCCCTCGGAGTACTCCCCATTCCCAGATGCCAGGTATCCCCGGATAGTCGAGGACCTGGCCTCGTGGGTCGGCGCCTCCACGGTGGAGTACACCGACCTGATCATGTGCTGTGGCAACGTGGTCCGCCGGACGAACGCAGATGTGGCGGACAAGATGCTGGGGGACCTGATGGCCGCCATCGATGGTGCTGGCGCCACCCACATCGTCACGCCCTGTCCCACCTGTTACGTGCAGATGGACATGGGGCAGAAGGAGGTGGTGGACAAGGTCGGGCTCGAGGCTCCCCTTCCCGTGCTCTTCATCTCCGAGATGCTGGCACTGGCATTCGGTCATTCACCAGATGAGCTGGGGCTTCGTTACCATCGGGTGCCGGTGGACTTATGAGGAATGAGGTGTGTTGATACCTCGCCCGATGATGACCTCTGGCGGCTTGAGGCCCTCGGGCCTTTGAAGACCCCTATGAGTACTGAGGGCACATCGTTCCGACCCACAGTGCCCGAGCTCCTCCAGCATGTTGACGGTGGACCTTTCCGGAGCGATCAAGGGCGACCCGGAACGAGGATGGGGTTCTCAACCCTGTTCCATCTTGTACTTGATGAGGACCCGAAGCTCCTCCTCGGTCTTGCCCTTCGGGTCGATGCCAAGGGCAACGGCGGCCTTCACGAGCTCTTGGTCGATAGCGGCATCCTCGGCCTCCTCCGAACCCTCTGATGAGGCCTCCTCAGTCTTCTGCTTGGCCTCCTCGCGCTTGCGCTTGGCATCTTCCTCGGTGTCCATCCTCTCGGCCTCGCGAATCTCCTTCTCGACCATCGTCTGGCCCCTGGTGAACTCGGCCCTCGCCTTGCCTATGCTCCTAGCGAGCTCGGGTATCTTCTTCGCCCCGAAAAGAAGCAGGACTATCACGACGATGACGATGATCCACTCCATACCAGCAAATGCCATTCGAATCCCTCCGAGGGCTACCTTATTGGTCTAGTCCGATGGTGATATATAAATCTTGCGTAATAACGACCTGGAGGGACTGGCTCCTGGCTATTCAGCTTGTGCGTCGAGATCCGGCAACTCCCCCTGGGCGGCCTTCCTCTCTATCCGGACGGCCCAGTAGATGCCCACGAAGTAGAGCATGGTCATGGGGATGGCCACGAGTATCTGGGTGACACCGGAGACGTCGGGCGTGATGAAGCCACCGATGATGACGAAGGCGATGATCGCGTAGCGCCAGCCCTTCTTCCAGCTCTCGGCCGCGACGACGCCCAGCCTCGTGAGGGCGGCCATGAACACGGGAAGCTCGAATATGATCCCGAAGGCCAGGGTCATCATGATGATCCATGACAGGAACTGGGACACTCCCATGGTCGGCTCGACCCCCATGGCATCCCCGAAGGTGTAGAAGAACTCCAGGGCGATGGGTGTGAAGAAGGTGTAGGCGAAGAGGGCGCCGATGATGAACAGGCCCGTCACCGGGATTATTATCCCCGCCATGAAGCGCTTCTCTTGGGGGTAAAGGGCTGGCGTGAAGAACTTCGCGGCCTGCCAGGCAAATACCGGGGTGCAGATGGCGACGGACACGAACATCGCGATCTTCACGTTGGCCACCAGGGCGTCGATGCCTCCGATGTTGAGCAGGACCACTCCCTCCGGAAGCAGGTCCGCCTTGAACTTCTCGAAGAGCTGGGACGGTATGTTGTTGTAGAAATCAGGCCACAGGTAGTAGACGGTCCATCCGTTCCACTCGAAGGACCGGACGGAGAGCATGTACACGCAGATGAATATGATGATGAAGGCGATGAGGCAGACTATCACCCGGGCCCGAACCTCCTCCAGGTGCTGCAAGAAACCCATTCTGGTCTCTTCGTCCATCATCGCATCGGGGGAGGGCCGTACCTGTGATATTAACCTTTCCACGCAACGGTCGAAGAAGTGGGCCCGGCTGGGTACTGGCACCTTGGGTGTCTCTCTGGCTAAACCTTAATATCGGCGAAGGGGATTATGACGCAGCGCCGTGGGGGATCACGACCTGTCCATGGGAAGCACCCTTAGGCGGGAGCGGTCGAAGGGCATCTCCAGCACCCGCCGGGGGCGGCCCATGAGCCTGTGTCGTCCTGCTTCATGACGCATTCCGATCATGAACGGGAGGATATCTTGTGGAACTTAGAGCAAGGAACCCGCTGGCCCTTGTGGCCTTGACCGTAATGGTAGTGACCGTCGTCCTCGTGTGCCTGGATGGCGTCGGGACCGCCGACGCTGCCACCATCATAGTGCCGGACGACTATGCGACGATCCAGGCCGCCATCGACAACGCCGGGGCGGG
>JAUVEQ010000306.1 GCA_030594725.1 Methanobacteriota archaeon | reverse complement strand
GGTTCCCATCGGTCCCGTGGCGAAATGAGACTAAGGTTGGATCGAGGCCGGACAGGGCATCCCGTAAACTCACATGGACATCGACCACGGTGTCCCTCTGCTTCTCTAGTGGATCCGGGCTCATCTCGACGAATTCCGGGCCTGTGTCGTCGACCTTCACCAGGAACTCCCGGGATGTCGTGGGCCCGTTCCCCGCCACGTCGTAACCCCTCAACTGGAACCCATTGTCGAATCCATCGGGGAAGGTCAGTGTCAGCATCAGCTCCCACCTCATCGAGTCCCCCTCGAGCCTCAGCGATGTCCAATCGCTCCATACATCCCTCGTGAGACAGTACCTGTACTCTAACGAGGAAAGGTCTACACCGCTGCCCCCATGTCCGTCCCAGGCCACGGCCTTGCACGAGACCTGGGAGTTGTCTTGGACGTTGTCCTCGGATGGAGATAAGAGGTCGAATTCAATGAAGGTCAGGTCCACCAGCACAGGATAGTGGGGGGAATCCGTCAGACCGTTACCGGCGATGTCCGCTGCCCTCCATTGGATGTAGCTGTCGTTGGTCTCGGGGAATTCCTCGAGGACGCGGACGACGAGGTTTCTGGTATCACCCTGGGATCCACCGTACCAGGCAGTCCAGGGCCCATAGCCGCTGAGCCCCTCGTCGGAAGTCCGGTACTGTACCGTGGCTGCGCTTATTCCAGATCCATCAGTGTCATGGATCGTGACACCGCAGGACACCTGCCGGCTCGTCTGCCATCCAACGGGGATTGGGTCCGAGAAGGTCACGTTGACGGTGTCAATCCTTACTCGAAGATTGGAGAGAATGGCCTCGTTGCCCACCATGTCCCTGACCAGCCATCTGATATAGTTATCCTCCCCTTCTGGTAGACCGACCCTAACCTGTCCCCTGATACCGTTGGATACCTCCCTCACCACAAGGCCCTCCTCCGTCCAGTCGAGGTAGCCCGTCGATCCTACCTTGGAGACTGAGTACATGATCCCATCTACGTCGATACCAGACGTTTCGTTGTCGGTGGTGACGATGACGGCATCCACGTCGAGGTAGCTCAACCAATCCTCCCCTTCGGGCAGGTGTCTTATGAAGAGTGGTAGGTCTGCGTCCACCCTCACCCGGAATGTTGGTTCGGACCGTAACTGGGACGTTCCGGGCATCTCCAGGATCGACAGCTTCAAGACCTCGTCCGAATCCGTGGTTATGTCGGCCCCTATGGTCAGCTTGACCGGGATCCCGCTCCCATGCGGCGCAACGACCATATCTCCGTCGTCATCGAGCAGAACGAGGTCGACGACACCATCCCTTGGATGGATGTCTGTCGTGTTCTCATAGACGAGTATGGGCCCCGAAAGGGTCAGGTTCTCCCCTCCCCGGACCCAGTCGTCCTCCTCCAATGGTCCCTGCCATTGTCCAATGGCGACGGGCGAGCCCACGAACGCAAGGTCGTTCTCCACCTTGAACACGTCCCGAGCGATGTAAGTGGCATATCGCCCTGAGTGCCATTCCAATGTTACCTTCACGTCGCATAGGTCCTCGTGGGGCCATGTCCAGTTGAAGGTCACGTTGAAATGGAGGGTCCCCTTCCACTCGAACCAGTTCATATCCGCGTTCCCAATATCTGGATCAATGGTAACGAGATGTTCAGGGTCCCTCCCCACACTGAACTGCTCGTCGCAATCACAATTCATCCAAGCGAGCTCGACATCGGCCCCTGCGGGGTCGAGGACGACGGAGGCTTTGTAGGGGAGCTCGTCGAGACCAGTGGGATTGGCATCGACCTTAAAATCGTAATTGGTATAATTCGAATATACCTGGGAGCCACCCACCAGCTCGATCGGATTGGGTATGTTGAGACCGGGCGGGATCTTCAGAACGAACGGGTCCTCGTTGCTCGAATCCCGCTCCCTGATAAAGGCCCCCTGGGTCGTCTTGAAATCGAGGGACCGGGTGTATCCGGTGATGTAGATGAACTCCTCGCTGTCCAGCCAGATCCCCCTGGCGTAGTCGTCGCTCCCCCCACCGATGAAGGTGGAGTAAAGGAGGTCTTGGCCCCCCTCGCTCAGTTTGAAATAGAACCCATCCCTCTCGCCGCTGAACGTCTCATCCCATGAACCATTCGTGGTAGGGAACCCTGGATCATAGGATGTACCCACCACGTGGGTAGCCCCGCTCCCATCGACCCAAAGGTCGTTCGGATAATCGGCCCCCTCGCCCGAGATCATTGCCGAGTACAGTAGCCCCGAACCATCGGTGTTCAATTTCAGCACGAAGGTGGCGACGTTGGATTCGCCAGTGTTGTTGTAAGCCCCGCTAGTCACGGGGAACCCCGGGTTTGAGTAGGTGTTGCCGGTGACGTACGCGTAACCCTCGTCATCGATGCGTATCCCCCTCGCGGTATCGCTCTTGCCGCCCCCGATGAACGTGGAGTACTCCAGAGAGGACCCGTCCGCTGACAACTTAAGGACGAACACATCGTAGTTCACGCGGTCATCGTTCGAATCATGTTCGGTATCGTAAGCCCCAGGCGTTGTTGGGAAGTCCGGGCTCTTCGTTCCTCCGGCCAAGTAGGCACAGCCCTCTGCATCAACGGCCAGGCGACCGGCCGCGGTATCGACGCCAGAACCCTCGCCGACATGGCTTCCCCCGATGAAAGTGGAATAGACGAGGTTGGATGTTGAGATGTCGAACTTGACAGCGAAGATGTCCTGATCACCTCCCTTCTCCCTGTCGAAGGCGTCGGCCGTGGTCGGGAACTCCGCGCTATGGGTGCTCCCCACAAGATAGGCCCATCTGCCATCCTCTACATGAAGGCCGAACGCCGCGTCCTCTGCCTCGCCACCGATGAAGGTCGAGTACAAGAGGTCATCTCCAGCCGGCGACAGCTTGAGAAGGAACACTTCAGATGGGGTCGAGTAGGACTGGTTCTTGGAGTAATGGTCCCTATCGTAGGCGTCGGGGGTCGTTGGGAAGTTCCGGCTCCGGGTTGCACCCGTGACGTAAACGTTCTCATCATCATCCGTCCGGATGCCTCTGCCGAAATCGTAACCCGCCCCGCCTATGAATGTCGAGAACACCAGGGATGAGCCGTCGGAGTTAAGCTTCGTCACGTAAACGTCCTGGTATTTGTTGTGGGTCGTGTCGTAGGCTCCAGGCGTTGTGGGAAACTCCCTGAAGTTGATGTAGTTGACGTTGCCAGTAATGTACGATTCTCCATCCTCATCGGCGCAGATCGCCCAGCCCCACCCATCGCATCCATCGCTCAGCAGGGTCGAGAAGACGACACCGGGGTCAATAGTGAGGGGGAGCGTGCAATCGTATCCTCTCAAATCGAAGCCCACGGCACTTCCATCGGAAATCGTGAACTCACAATCGACAGCCCGGGACCCCTCACCAACGGATTGGAATGCGGTGGGGGAGTCTTCCATGATGGTTCCGATGGGAGTACGGAGGAGTAGGTCCCCCGAATCCGCATCAATAGAGATGGACTCCAGTCCAAGGTAAGTAAACATGGCATCCCGTGGATTACTCCCCGGCCTGACATCGATGTCGTACTTCAGCTTCCCCTCCCTTATGTAGAACCGAAGGTCGATACCGTCCCAAAGATCGCAGAACAAGACACCCTCGAAGTTGCCAACACCGCTGTACCATCGGGACGGCTCGCTCCCCAAGAAGTAATTGGACTGGTGGGTCAGCCCGTCAGTGCCGACGGGTACCACGGGTCGGCAGTCATTGAAGACCATTTTGTAGACCGCTCCGCCCTCCAGCCCCTCTGGATGATGGTAGTATGCCACCCAACCGACGCCGAAGCCAACTGATAGGGGCTTTCCCATGACGTAGTAAAGACATGTATCGGGTTGCATCTGTCCAACGTTCTCCGTGAACCATCCATCGATGGAGGGTACGACGAGAGATGGCTCGTCGGCGCCCAAAATCTGACTGGTGGAGGACATGTCGTCACCACCCGGAACCTCGAACGCAGACCGTTGGTTGAGGGTC
>JAUVEQ010000226.1 GCA_030594725.1 Methanobacteriota archaeon | reverse complement strand
AACCATATCCAAACGTTTATATCAGATTCGTCTCTTACGGTGACAGTGGTCTGATAGCATGGGCAAGAAGGGTCTACAAGTAATACTTCTAGCTCTAGCGTGCCTGCTTCTGCTCGTAGTCGTCACCTCCATGGCGATGGGAGCGGAAGCAGCTGCGCCTGAGATAACCGGTTCACAACCCCCGTTCCTGGGACCTTGGTACATAGATGAGGACACGATGATGGAAGGAGGGGAACTGAACCTCTCCATGGACGTGCACATCATGAGGGGGATCCGGCTCCTCATGGTCAACACCACCTTCACCGTCCTGCATGACTTCCCACACCAGTGGGCGTTCCACGCGGAGGATGGATCGACGCTCTTCATCATCAATTCCACCCTCAACCTTGACACTTTCTCTGGCGAGAGCCAGGCCTCTTTGAATTTCGAACGTGGGTCCTCCGTTCGGACCACTGGCAGGTTCTACGGTTCCTGCAATTCCTTCTTCGCTGAGGACACCACCTTCACCAATATCGCACCCAAGGGCGGCCTCGACGAGGCCGGAGAGGACGCGATATTCATCGCCGATGGGAAGGTGAACTCCGAGTTCATCAACGTGATCATCAAGAACCTCGCGGGAAACGCCGGTGATACCAGCCCCGGCTTGGACGGCGCTATCGGCGGGATGTCCTTGTTCATCTCCAACGTGTCCGCATGGACCGACTCATCCATCGAGTGCGTGGCAGGGAATTCCCGAGGTGGAGGCCTCGGCCTTACCGGGTCCAGAGGTGGTGACGGTGGCCTGGGCGGTGACGTGGAGATACGCCTGCGCGCCTCGTACCTGGAGAACGTGGTCATCTACGCCAAGGCATCCGATGGAGGCATCGGCGCCCGTGGCGCCAGCAACCCCTCCGGCAACGGCGGGAACGGTGGCGACGGCGCCGACGCGGGCAACGCCCTCATGACGCTGGATAGCTCGAACGTCCTTGAGATGTACAACGTCACCATCACCACCATCTCGGGCAATGGCGGCTCCGGAGGAAACGGCGGCGATTCGATCGACGGCGATGGCGGGACCGCTGGCGACGGCGCGCATGCCGGATTCAGCAACATCGAGATCTCCTGCATCGATGACATCATAATCGAGGAGACCCAGCTGGACGCCATCGGAGGCGAGGGCGGTTACGGCGGCGACTACGGCCGTCTCGAGGGTACCGGTTCCTTCGGTATCCCACGCCCGGGTGGTGACGGAGGTGACGCCTCGATCAAGGTGCTCGGTCAGGTGAGCCTGTTCTGCGATGACGTTAGAGCCCACGCCCGTGGCGGCGCAGGGCTCGACGGCGGCGGTGGCTACGACCAGGGCGAGACCGGTGGCAGGGGCGGCGATTCCCTTGTACGCTTCCATGTCGACGCCTCGATCGAGGCAGATGACGTGGACCTGAACGCCATCGGCGGCAACGGAGGTCCCGGTGGACCCGCCGAGTCAGAGATCGAGGGCAACGGTGGTGACGGGGGCGACGCCCTCGTCGAGTTCACCGGCCTGCTCGACATGGACGTCGAGCACTTCTCCATCTACGTCAACTACGGCATCGGCGGCGCCGGCAGGGACGTGATCTACAACGGGGCCGAAGGGATACCCACCCTCGACCTGGAAACCCGGGACCTGTGGATGGCCGAGGGTGTCTTCAACATGCCTCTCGACGACCTCCACGACGATGCCGTCGGTGAGCTGTACAACGTGACCTTCGACATGGAGTTCGGTATCCCCGTGCTTCCCATCGGGAAAGCCGTGGTGACCACCTGGTTCCCTGTCATCGTCGAGGTCGTGGACGACCCCGACCCCCTCAAGGCCAAGCCCCTGGAGGGTCACGAGGTCACCGTGATCTCCATCGAGACCGGTGCCCTGGTGTCCCAGGGCTTCAGCAACGACTTCGGCAAGGCCTTCTTCAACCTGCAGTCGGCCCGGTACACCTCCGTGAAGGTGGACTACCTTGGCTCCTACTACTTCATCGCCGCCACTCCGGACGGCAAGACCACCCAGAAGGTGCGCGGCGAGATCCAGGGACCCTCGGTCATCAGGATCGTCATCAGGGAGAACACCTTCGCGCCCACTGTCACCGTCGAGAAGCCCGTGGAGGGTACCAAGTATCCATTCGACAAGGAGGAGAACCGCATTCTGGAGGCCACCGGTTACGTGCAGGATACCGATGGCAGCCCCATCACCGCCATGTATGTACAGCTGTTCCCCGAGGGGGACGATCCAAACGCTTGGCCCAAGTTCAAGCTGGGCCTTAGCCCGATAGCCCTACCCAAAGTCCAGGACACCGAGTACAAGTGGGGCAAGTACTTCCCGCCCGAGGAGCACAGCGACCGATGGAAGTTCTTCTTCCGGTTCGAGATCATGGGCGGCGACGTCCTTTACGATAGCGCTGCATACCTATTCATGATGGAGGCCCATGACGGCGTTCACGTCACCGAGGTCTCCATCTCCATCGATATCCAGATCGAGCCGGAACAGGAACCACCGAGGATGCGTGTCTACGCATCCGTCAATCCCCAGGTCGAGTCCTACGACCTGGCCGAGTTCAACGGCACCGTGATCAATGTGGAGGAACTCCACGACAACGGGGTCGATGTGGTCTACTATGCATGGGACTACGATTCCGACGGCACCCTGGACTTCTACTCTGTGAGCAGCGCTGCGACCTTCCACATCTACGAGGTCAAGGGCAAGGCCGCTGTGTTCAAGGCCACACTCAAGGTGGTCGACAGCCTGGGACGGTCCGTCAACATAACCAGGGATATAACCGTGCAGCCCCCGCATGAGGTGGAGGTCTCCATGGGAGAACAGGTCATCGCGTTCCTTCCCTACATCATCGCGGGTTTCATCATCATCCTGGTGGTCGTGGCTGGTGTATCCTACCGGGCACGCCGCGTCCAGGAGGCGGCCGCCGACGAGGAGAGGAAGCGCATCGACGAGGCAATGGCCAACATCCACGAGTGCCCGCGTTGCGGTGACCTGCTCGAGGCCGAGTTCGCAACATGCCCGCGCTGCAAGGTTGAGGACGACCTGCTGGAGGCCCAGGAGGTCATCCAGGAGATGAAGGACAGCAACATCGTGGTCCTCGAACAGGAGGCCCTCCTTGACAAGGCGCTCATCTCCTACGAGGGACGCGACTTCGACACCGCCGGGCTCTTCATATCACAGGCCGCCGAGCAGGCCAAGCACAATGCCAAGCGGTTCACTGAGACCACCGGGGAGCTGGAACGCGTCGACCTGCTGATCAAGGACCTGCAGGAGCGGGGCGTCGAGATCCCGGACGTGGAGATGCGCGTCTACCATTCCAAGCTGGCATTGGGTCGATCCGACTTCGACGGCGCGAAGGAGATCGCGGACGAGATCCTCGAGGAGATCACCAAGGTCGATGCCGATAGTCGCAAGGACGAGATCTTCCAAGACATCCAGCTCATGGAGCGCGAGGTGCGCACCGCCAAGGCCCTTGACGAGATCGACACCGTTCCCGCCAACCGTGCCATCGAGGCGTCCAAGGCCGCCTTCGGTATCCAGAACTACGTGGAGGCCGAGAAGAAGCTCAAGGATACCGAGAAGCTCCTAGAGGACCCCACCTGGTCCGAGGACCGGGAGAGGGAGGAGGAGGAGAAGGAGAAGGCCGAGGTTGAGGCCCTGAAGATATCCACCGCCGAGATGGAGGCCATCATGGAGGAGGAACGCCTCCGCGAGGCCGAGCTCGCCGCCGTGTCCACCGCAGCCGATACCGAGATCAAGGTGATGGACTTCAAGGAAGAGCAGACAGCTGCAGACACATCGGAGGATCTTGCCGACCGCGGCGAGGTCGTCGATATCGACGTCCAACGGGAGGATGTGGTCGACCACGAGGCCGAACCCTCTCCCGACATAGTTCCCGAGCCGGAGATAGCGGCACCGACCCCTGCCTACCGCATCGAGGGACCGGAACCAGAACCGGAGCCGGAACTCGAACCAGCGGTTGAACTGGAACCTGAACCTGAACCCATCCAGGAACCGATGCCAGTGGCCAAGCCTGCTCCGAAACCCGCTCCCGTGCCCAAACCAGCCGCGAAGCCGATGCCCGCGCCAGCACCCAAGCCCGCACCGGCACCCATGCCTGCACCGAAACCGGTTGCCAAACCCTCACCGGCACCCATGCCCAAACCCAAGCCCGTGGAGGACAAGGCCGAGGAAGAGGTCAAGGTGGACTGCAAGAGCTGTGGTAAGAGTATCAAGGCCTCTTGGAAGAAGTGTCCGTTCTGCGGTGAGGAGCAGTAGGCTCCGGGCCAATGGTCTGAGGAGGGGGATAGGGGCATCAACGCCCCGGTCCAGTACGGTCTAGAGCGAGGCGACCCTGCGGGCGATCTCCTCGGGGGTCAGGACACCCTCCTCGGTGATCACTCCCGTGACCTTGTCCAAGGGAATGCGCTCGAAGTAGATGTTCTCCACCGTGACGTTGGTCATGGAATCGGACTCCACCTCCTCCGGGGAGTGGGGAGACTCCACCTCGGGGACCTCGTCCTCGGGTACCAATTTGAGCAGCGAGGCGAGCAGGTAGACAGGGACGCCCTGGTTGGCCGCCGTGAGCACCAAGGGATGGGTGCCCAGCTTGTTTACGAAGAAGCTGCCGCTCACCGTGTCACCACCCACGAGGATCGCGTCTGCCCGGTCCATGAAGGATGCGATGCCAGCATCGACTATCAGGGTGCTGCGTATCCCCACCTCGCCCAGGGCCCGGGCGAGCTGGACACCCTCGCGAGCGGGTCTGGATTCCACCACGATGGCCCGGATCTCCTTACCCGTGGCGGCCAGGTGCTTGATGGCGGCGTGAACCGTGGCCGAGAAGGAGTTGGTCATGAAGGTGCCCCCGTCGGGGAAGATATGCAGGGCCCGCTCCCCGATCCGCTGGTTGCCGTTGTCCATCTCCCAGCGGATGCGTTCCAGCGTCCTCGCCAGGTCTTCAGCTGAAGTGGCCTCCCTGGCCCGACGGCCCACCGTCCTCACCAGGGCCATGAAGGGGTGAGCATCGGCTGCGGCATGGGACCACCTGGCGACCTCCTCCTGGACATCCTTGCCGCTCTCCTCTGCGCATCGGGCGGCCGCCTCGACCAGGGTCGCCGTCTTGCGGGACATCCTCACGGACCCGGAGACGTTGTCGCGCTCGATGTCGTTGAGCATCTGGTCCAGCTTGGTCTCTTCGTCGGTCATCGCACATGGCATGCGGCGGGCGGCTAATAAGCATTGCCGCCTGGACCTCGGGCCTACCTCAGGTCCAGGGTCTCGGACCTGCCTGGACCC
>JAUVEQ010000364.1 GCA_030594725.1 Methanobacteriota archaeon | reverse complement strand
CAGCGGACGACGAGAACTCCCTGTTGTCGTCGTTGAGGTAGGCGATGGAGTCCACCTCGTGGTCCTGGGAGTTGTCCCACTGGTTGGCGAACACGATGTCCAGGAGGCTGTCACCGTCCAGGTCGGCCACCTTCACGTCGGACGCGCCCAGGGTCGCCAGGCCCAGGGGGGTAGCCTCGAAGCCACCGCCCATCTTGCCCCAGTATATCCAGCTGTCGATCTCGGCAAAGCCCCCGCTCAGGTTGTTTGCGAACACCAGGTCCACGTGGCCGTCGTCGTCGATGTCACCGGCCGCCACCGCGGTGGCGCCCTTGGTGGGCAGCCTGTGGTCCGCTGCGGTCGCGCAGAAGCCCTCGGTCCCCTGCAGGAACACCATGCTGTCCGTCGAGGTGCCGGAGTCACGGTAGCACGCAAAGACCAGGTCCATATCGTCGTCGCCGTCCATGTCCACGGCCTCGACGCTGGAAGCGCCCTTGGTGGCGAACTCCATGTCGGGTGTGTCGGACCATCCATCGACCGAGCCCCAGTACAGGGTGCTGTTCACCGAGTAATCGCCCAGGGCCTTCATCATCTGGGCGAAGACCACGTCGACATAGCCGTCGCCGTCGAGGTCCTCGAGCACGACGTCGGTGGCGCCTGTCGTGTCGAACCTGTGCTGGGGGGTCTGCTGCATGCCCAGTGGACCGCCCATGAAGAGCGGGCTCTTGGTGCCGTAGACGTCGGGTGCCGTCTGCTTGACCGAGAACGCTATGTCCAGGTAGCCGTCCCCGTCCACGTCGGCGACGTCCGCGGCGGTCGTGCCCTTCACCTTGAACTCGAAGGGTGATCTGGAAACGTAGTCCAGGCCTCCTGCATCGGAGAAGGAGAGTGGAGACGTGGTGTAGTTGGCCTCGCCCATGAGGGTGGGGAAGATGAGCTGCGGGGCCTGTCCGCCGATGGAGCCCTTCCCAAGCTGGCCTCCCGCGACACCCAGGTTTAGCATGCGTTCGACCTTGGCGTCGCCGTAGAACTCGTCCCGCCATACCCGCTTGTCCATCCATTTGACCGTGAGGCTGTCCACCACCGGTGTGGTGGTGTTGAACTCGGTCTCGATGCTCACCTTGAGCTTGATGCTGCGGTAGATGTCCGGGTCGATGCCGGACAGGTCCAGGTCGAAGCTCCGCACGTCCTTGAACCCGGCAATGTCGCTCCCCGAGGCGCTGTCGAGGACGGTGATGGTGGAAGAGGTGTTCTGGGGGAAGGTGCCGTCCAGATATGCCAGGTCCCACTTCTTGCCCATGGGCAGGTCGATCTCCTCGGTGGTGAAGGTCCCTCGGAACGCGCGGGCACCGCCCTCACCGCCCTTCGGGATCGCTATCGCGTACGGATAGTACCCTTCGCCACTCTTGGTTATCGACGGAGAGGTCGGCCAAGAGGAGCCGCCTTTGTAGACGTGCATCTTGTAGTTGCTGGCACCGACATACTCGGATATCACGATATCCTCGTATCCGTCCTTGTCGATGTCGCCGACCGTGCACCTGGCGTAGCCAATGGCAAGGCCCGAGTGTATTCTCGAGGTCTTCCAGCCATCGCTACCACCGTCGAATATGTCCACCTTGTACGAACCCGAGCTTTGGTAGGAGGCGGCAACGATATCGATGTACCCGTCCCCGTTGATGTCCCCCGCGTCGGGGTAATAGGTATAGGTCCCACTCCCGGACAGGCTGTAGTCGGCCACGTTGTCAGGGCCCGAGGAGCTGCCCATGTACAGCTTGGTGTCGTCCACCTGGTAGACAAGTACGTCTTCGTACCCGTCCTGGTCAAGGTCCTTCACCTGGTTCAATCTCCCCGCCAGGGTGACCGAGCTGGTGGTCTCGGGACCGTCGGGGCCTCCATAGAACACGTCAGTGTTAGTATAGCTCAAGACAAGATCGTCGAACCCATCCCCGTTAACATCGCCAGCCCTAACGTTGTAATTACTATTAGTGATCTCCACATCTGCCGAGGCACTGAAGGACCCGGCCCCATCGTTCAAGAAGACGTAACATCTCGTCGATGACGCGACCGCGAGATCGTACCAACCATCACCATCAAAGTCGCCAGCGTCCAAGTAACGGAGATTTGAGGTAGTGGATATCGTGGTCTTGCTTGTGGGCGAGAAGGTACCACTGCTGTCACCCCAATAGACCATGGCACCTGCGGACGCGTCGGCGACCAGAATATCTATATAGCCATCGTTGTTGAGGTCCTCGAATTCTGTTATATACGGAGTGGACCCAGAGACCGTGGTGTGGTCCTGGTAGCCGGTTCTACCAGCGTTGGGGTAGAAGATGCCCACAGCCCCACCCGAAGGATTGGCAAGTGGTGGATAGGGGTCGTAGGCACCCGTCCCGCCCCCACCCGTCATGCCGGAGGTCAGGTTGACCTCGAGGGCTTCTCCGGTGAAGTTGAGATTGTTGTTCTCTGACATCTTCCCGGTGCCGCGGAAGTCGTCCCGCCACTCGTCGAGGCCGATGAAGTACAGGGTCCAGGACAGCAGTCTGGGGCGGTCCGTGCCATCCGCGTTCAGGTTCACCTGGATACGGATGTCGGGGAACATCTTGGGACCGATGCTGAAGACCGACAGGTCCGTCTCGGTCCTCAGCTTGAAGCCTCCGATGGTCTCGTTCGCGAAACCTATCTCGCCGGGATCGGCCGTGGCATTGAGGATCGAGACCTCGACGGTGCTGGCTCCGGGAGTGTCGACCTCGAGGAGGACAAGGTCGTACCTGTAGCCCGGAGGCACGGAGATGATCTCCGATGCTATCCACCCGCGGGTCTCGCCCGTCTTAAGGTGGGCGTCGCCGCCGCTGACCTCGATACCGATAAGTCCCGAGCCGGGAACGTACACGTGGGAGAGGTCGTCCAGGGAGTCCGTCCATGGATCCGTCGAGAAGAGGCCGATGCCCCTGTCCCCTCCTCCACCAGCGTCGGGACCGCCACCCACGGCGGGCAGGTTCGCCATCCCGAGCATCAAAATAACAACTATCATCACTATGGCTTTTCGGCCTAAGAACACCACCTTAATCTCCTCCTAATCTTCCCTACGAAACGTACTTTCTGTGTTATCCCCCGACCACAGGGTCATTAGGCCTCGTCGACCGAAACCTCCTGGCTAGGGGTAGTTCGTATATGGAGCAATTTCTATATAAAACCGATTCACAATGTTCCACCGGGACCGCTCGTTATGGCCTTTAATCCGAGTGGTTTCAATAAGACGTGGATTGGCTCGACGGGAAATGACCGTT
>JAUVEQ010000425.1 GCA_030594725.1 Methanobacteriota archaeon | reverse complement strand
GGGTCCTGGGGCTTCGATGGTGCTGGGGCCATAGCCCTCGATCCCGACAAGAACATCGTACTGGCCGGATGGACCAACAGTTCCAACTTTCCCACTACCCCGGGAGCCCTCAAGACCGACCCAGAGGGAGTCAACGATTGTTTCGTGATGAAGCTCAACGACAACTGCACGAACATCCTATGGAGCGCGGTCTTCGGAGGGTCTGAACACGAAGCTGGATTCTGCATCGAGCTCATGTCCAACAACGACATCATGGTCGCTGGCCCCACGGATTCGGACGATTTCCCGATGGTGAGCGGATGCTACGATACCACCGCGAACGGCGGACAGGACTGGTACGCAGCCAGAATTAACCACAACGGAACGATGCTCCTCGGATCGACCTACATCGGTGGTTCATTAAACGAATCCGGCTGGAGCAAGGAACTGGTCGTGGGCGAGGATGACGAGGTCTACATAGCTATCCAAACCAACTCCACGGACATCCCTGTGAGCCAGGATGCCTTCTCCAAGGGATGTGGCGGCTGTTGGGATACCTTCGTCATCAAGTTAGATGGCAACCTCACCCAGATGAGATATTCCACATACCTTGGTGGGGATAACAACGATATCCCCACGTCCTTTGTGGTCGACCCGGCGGGCTGCGTGCAAATTCTAGGTCTGACCGCCTCGGATGATTATCCCACCACACCCGGTGCATTGGACAGAACACGATATCCCGGGTCCTATGATTGCTACCTGACCAAGCTCTCCGCTGACGGTTCCTCCCTCGAATGGAGCACGCTGTTCGGCGGCAATGACCGCGACGAAGGGTCGTACATCCAGATGGATGATGACGGCCTCCTATACTTCACGATGTGCACCCGGTCCGATGACCTTCAGACGACGGAGCATGCATTCGACGCGTCCCACAATGGTGAAATGGATATCTTCCTGGGAGTGTTCGATGGCGAGAACCAGAGCATGAGGTACGGCTCCTACATCGGAGGCAGCGGCGACGAATCGCCCTGGGCCCTCGTCAGCATCCACAATGGCTCCGCGATCATCACCTCGATGTCCACATCCGATGACTACCCAACGACACCTGGCGCCTTCGACAGGGAGTACAATGGTTACTACGACATCGTCGCCTCCCGCCTCAACGTGACGCTTTCGGACACCGTCGCTCCAACCCCACCCCTGAACCTGACAGCCAGTTTGGTTAACCACTCCGTTGAACTGGCATGGGAATCACCTGCAAGAACTGGCGGCCTCGACCTTACTGGCTACAGGTTGCTCAGGGGGACCGCACCCCGGTGGCTCCCACCGATGGCCGAGCTCGATCCCGAGTACTTGGACCACACCGACGTACCTCCTGAGATAGGAAGGACCTACTACTATGCCATCACAGCCTTCAATCCTGCCGGAGAGAGCGACTGGAGCAATGTCGTCGCGGTGACCTACCTGACTCCACCAGGTCCACCCTCCAACCTGACGCTGGAGGCGGGATACGGGACGGTCAAGCTTAATTGGACGGCTCCCGCGAAGACAGGAGGGCTCCAGCTCCTGGGCTACCACCTGTACCGGGGGACTGACATCACCAACGTGAACAATCTTGTTGTGACCGGGGACGAAATCGAATACCTGGACGAGAACGTGACCGCCGGCATCACGTACTTTTACAGGGTCGCGGCGTTCAACGATGTGGGCGTCGGCAACCTCACACCAGTGGTCTCGGCGACCCCCACAGGACCCCCCACGGTTCCCCTTACTGTCACAGCGACGGCCGGCGACGGGAACGTGACGTTACGATGGGAACCCCCCGCCAACGAGGGAGGTATCCAACTGTGGGGCTACAAGGTGCTCCGAGGCACACTTCCGGATGCCATCGAAGAACATCTGGACCTGGACGGGAACACCACGGAGCTGTTGGATGGCCCGCTGGAGAACGGACAGACCTACTACTACGCGGTCCGGGCATTCAATGGATTGGGATCCAGCCCCATGAGCCCGGTGGTGAACGCCACCCCCCTCGGACTTCCCGGCGCACCTCGGTCCCTGTTGCTGTCCGCGGACCTGGGTCAGGTGGAGATCACGTGGGAACCTCCCACCGATGACGGAGGTTCGCAGATCTCTGGATACATCGTGCTTCGTGGGACATCGGAGACGCGTCTTGCCCAGCTTGTGCAGTTGGAGCCCTCCAACACGAGCTACATCGACAACGACCCCGTGTACGGCCAGACCAATTACTACGCCGTCTCGGCGGTGAGCGCCCAAGGTGTTGGTCCCAGAACAGCCGCCTTCGATATCCTGCCATTCACCTTGCCAGATCCACCACGCACCGTCACGGTCGAAGAGGATGTTGGTGTTGTCACCATCACATGGGTCCCACCGTTCCGTACGGGAGGTTCGCAGGTCATCCGCTACAACATCTATCGGGGGTTGTCACCCGACGATCTGGAGCCCATCAAGATAGTTGACGCAGACACACAATACCACGACGACACCGATTTTGTCCCGGGCGTCACCTACTACTACGCTGTTTCCGCGTTAGCGGAGTTGGGGGAGGTGCCAATCAGCGAGGAACACCCCCAAACACCATAAACTACCC
>JAUVEQ010000047.1 GCA_030594725.1 Methanobacteriota archaeon | reverse complement strand
GACCATAGGGAAGTCATAATACCCACCATTCCGTTGCCAGGGGCGATTCACACGGACGTCGACGGCATATCATCGGAGGTGGGGAAGGCACCCCCTGGTAAACAAGGTGGAGCTACGCCGAAGCAGAGATGGATGGTATTCGTCAACAAGCACGAGGGCTTGTTCCTGTGGATAGCCGGTTTCCTCTCCTTCATCGTGACGTGGTGGCTGCTGGCGCTCTGGGTCGACCGGCCCTACCTGCCCACCCCGTCCGAGGTGTTCATCGCCCTCGTAGAGTCCTTCTACATGACCACCCCGCGGGACCCCAACACTATGTGGGACCACATCTGGGCAAGCCTGTCCCGGGTGTTCTGGGGCCTGGTCCTCGCCCTGGCCCTGGCCATCCCCCTGGGCTACCTGGTGGGGTACTCCCGTTCCGTCGAGCAGTTCGTGAGCCCGACGATCGAGCTCCTCAGGCCCATCCCGCCCATCGCTTGGCTGCCCTTCGCCATCGTGATGTTCTCATCCGCTGGGGACTTCCCCGCAGCCGCGGTGTTCATCATTTTCCTGGGCATCTTCTTCCCGGTCCTCACGAACATCGTCGACGGGGTCAAGGGCATCGACGACCTGCTCTACGATGCGGCCCTGACCCTCGGCGCCAAGCAGCGCGACCTTTTCCGGAAGATAATACTACCGGCCTCGCTGCCCTCGATGATGACGGGCATACGCATTGGCGTGGGCGTGGGCTGGATGACCATCGTGGCCGCCGAGATGACCCCCGTCTTCAACGAAGGGCTGGGCTGGTATATCTGGGACCGGTTTGAGGTTTTCAAGTATGATGAGATGTGGGCCGGGATGCTCATGATCGGCATCATCGGCATCATCATGATCAAGTCGCTGACATACACTGAGAGGTGGGCCCAGAGATGACGGACGGAGAGCCATTCATCAGGATCCGCAACCTGTCCAAGTCCTTCGTGGACCGGGACGACCCCACCAACGTCGTCCACGCCGTCCGGGACTTCAACCTGGACATCGAGGAGGGGGAGTTCGTCTGCGTCGTCGGCCCGTCGGGCTGCGGCAAGACCACGCTGCTGCGTTGTCTCGCGGGTCTGGAGGAACCTACCAAGGGCGAGATCCGGGTCGGGGGAGTTCCCCTGGAGGGGGCCGGGGCCGAGCGGGGCTACGTTTTCCAGAGCTTCGCCTTGTTCCCGTGGCGCACCGTTCGGCGGAACATTGAATTCGGCCTGGAGCTAAAGGGCATGACCAAGGAGGAGCGGAACCGCATCTCCGACGAGTACATCGACCTTGTGGGCCTCCAGGGCTTCGAGGACGCCCATCCCAAGGAGCTGTCCGGCGGCATGCAGCAGAGGGTCGGACTGGCGAGGGCCCTTGTCAACGATCCCGAGGTGCTGCTCATGGACGAGCCCTTCGGTTCCCTCGACGCCCAGACCCGGAACATCATGCAGACAGAGGTTCTCAAGATATGGAACCGGACCCACAAGACCATTATATTCGTCACCCACTCGGTGGACGAGAGCATCTACCTGGCCGACCGGGTCGTGGTGCTCACGGCGAGGCCGGCCAGCATCAAGGCCATCTTCCCCGTGGACCTGCCGCGACCCCGTGACCGGGCGAGCGATCCCTTCGCTCACATCCGCCACGAGGTCCTCGAGGACCTCACCGAGGAGGTGCTCCGCGGCATCGAGCAGATGGACAAGCCTGGTGAAGGACCGTGACGGGACAGCAAGATCCCCGGGGCAGACCGCCTACGCAACCGCAGTACCCTCCCCAGCCCCCGGACCATCGTTCGGTCCCTCCCCATCAATACGGAAACCCTATTGATAAGGGGACCACCATCCATCAAGGGCAGCCCATGCCCCAGCAGCAACCCCCCGCCCAGCAGCCCCAGGCGTACCGGCCGCCCCCGCCACAACTACCGCCGGTGCAACCCCAGTACCGGCAACCGCCTCCCTACCAGCAGACCCCTCCACCCGTGGTCCCGGCCTCCGATGTCGAGGTCATCGAGGAGTTCGAGGTTTACGACGAGGAGATATCCGAGGAGGAGTTCATTGCCGAGAAGCGGGCCCTGCGCCGGCGGCGGGTCGCCGGAATGGCTGGCGCCACAGTGATGGGCGTGCTGGCCGCGATCATAGTCTTCGCCCTCCTCTTCGACAGCTCCATCCTGCCCCCCATCCACGATAACTTCGAACCCACGGAACTGAAGAGCTCGAACCTGGTCGCCCCCGGTATCCCCGTGTGGGACCCGGAGCTTGGTGACGCGCCACCCACTCCAACCGCCGGTCTAGCGGCTGAAGCGCGATACACCATCACATGGCTGACAACATCCGTGTTCGTGGATCGTGGCGGAAGCATGCGCGTCAACATCACCAATAGCGGCCAGACGGACTTATACGTCGAGTCCGTACGGCTGGTACCGGAGTGGGCCGACCCATTGGAGTGGTACGGGACCACCATGGGTCGCTACGTATCGCCGGGACAGGAGGTTCACATAGGACTCCTCGGGTTCTCGGGACCCGCGACCGCTGGACCCTACGACTACAACTTCGAGATCGACCTCATGGCCGTGCGCCGTATTACCAGCACCTGGGCCGACCTGGACCCCTCGTCCCACGACACCTTCTCGATGGACGTGCTCCCCGCCACGCCCGTGGCGGGATACACCCAGTACATGAACGACAAGGACATCTACCGCAAGGTCAACGACCTTATCAAGCCAGACGACCCCAGGGTGGCAGAGCTCGCAGACGAGGTCAGGGCTGGGCTCGGCGACTCGTACAACATTTACTGGATCGCCTCGCTGTTCGACTGGACACTGGAGAACCTGGAATACAAGTCCGACCCCTCCGACGACGACATCTGGTCGCCGCCAGGCGAGACATGCGACACGGAAGAGGGCGATTGCGAGGACTACTCGATCCTCCTCGCCTCGGTCATCGAGCACTGGGGTGGGAACACGCGATTCTACATCATAAGCGGCCACGCCTTCGCGGCGGCCTACGTGGGCGGTTCCCAGATGGACACCCTTGCCGTGGCCAACACCCTGAACAAGTACTACGGTACCTCGGCCCGATACTCATGGTTCAAGGATGACAAGGGGTACTGGATCATCCTGGACGGGACCTCCAGCCAGTACATCGGCGGCCTTCCCTACGGCGGCGTGGCCATCGACAACCAGGGCGGCTGGGACATCAGCGACACCGAGTACCTCTACATCACGGACATCTACCCCGATTATCCCGAGTGAGCCGGGTCCGTCCATTGCCTCGCTTGGATCATATCTCCTTCAGCAGTGCCTGGGCGGTCATCCGGATGGCCTCGTCTGAGCCGTACCTGGGCTTCCAGCCCAGGCCCAGGATGGCCTTGATGTCTAGGGACATGACCTTGACGTCGCCCTTCCAGCCCCGGCCGCCGTCGACGCCACCGGTGGTGTGGTACTTGACGCCGGCAAGGCCCATCACCTCGGAGACTATGTCTGCTATCGTGATCACGTCCGTGGACTGATCGGTGCCGATGTTGTAGATGCCAAGGTCCTCCTCGCTCCCCTCGTAGCCAATGACCATTGCCTCGACACAGTCCTTGACGTGGACGTAGGACTTGCGCTGCTTGCCGTCGCCGAGTATCTCGAGCCTGTTCTGGTCGGCCCGCAGCTTCTTGATGAAATCGAATATGACGCCGTGGGTGCCCCGGGAACCCACCACGTTGGCGAATCGGTACAGCACACCCCGCATGCCGAAGGTGCTCACGTAGGAGGATATCAGTGCCTCGCTGGCCAGCTTGCTGGCCCCGTATACCGAGATGGGCTTCAATGGGCCGTAGTCCTCCGGTGTCGGGAGCACCGTGGCCTCCCCGTAGACGGTGGATGTGGAGGTGAACACGATGTCCGTGACCTTCTGGTGGCGCATCGCCTCCAGGACTGTGTAGGTCGCCAGGATGTTCTGCTCCACGTGGGCGTACGTGTTCTCGGCGGCGGTGCGGACGTCGGGATTGGCCGCAAGGTGGAACACCACGTCAGCGCCCTTGAGGTAGGGCAGTATCGACTCGAACTTGGTCACGTCGGTGCGCACCAGGTGCAAGCGGTCGTCGCCGTACCAGCGGTCCAGGAAGTCCTCCTTTCCCGAGGTCAGGTTGTCAAGGACCCAAACCTCCGCGGCCTCCTTCATGATCCTGTCCACAAGGTGGGAACCGATGAACCCGGCCCCGCCGGTGACAACGATACGTGCGTCTGCTAGTCTGCTCATGCTCTCAATCCCTGAAAGTCTATCATCCGATTATATGCATTGTGCTCGGGCCCCATCACGTCAGGACCTCCTCACGATGAAGACCGCGTGCTCCCTGTCGAAGGGCTCCAGGTCCACGACCTCCTCAAGTCGGAGGCCGGACGACCCGATGGCGGACCTCACGTCCGCGTACACCTCGGCCGCGGGCCTCGCTACGTCGACGCTGCTCGCCTTCACCACCAGGACCACCCAGCCATCGGGTGCCAGCAACGCGAGGGCGTTGCGGTGGGCTATGTCCCACTGGTCCCGCTGCGCCACGTCCTGGTACACCACGTCGACGGGCCTGCCCACCTGGGCGGTGTACGCCGCCGGGGTCCGGGCGTCGGCGAGGATGGGCACGACGTTCGACCTCTTCCTGGCGACCTCCAGCAGAGAGCGGAAGGGCTCGGGGGCGAACTCCACCGCGTAGATCTGACCCTGTGGGCAGACGTCGGCCATGTACGAGACCGTTGTGCCCGCGCCAGCGCCCAGGTACAAGACCCTGGAAGCGGAGGTGAAGGGCCAGTTGGTGACGCCCCTCTTCACGATGGCGGCCAGCTTGGTGCCGTTCGGCGGGAAGGAACGGTAATCGTGGCCGTTGTCCCCCTTGACCACCCGGTCCCCTCCCGGCCTCACATCGGTGGGGCTCCTGGTGTAAAGGTCCGCACCATCGGTATAAACGCCCGAGTGGGAGTGCTGTCTTATGGCAAGGGGATCCATCGGTGTCTCACAACCGTAAAGGGCTCACTTCACCTTCTGGCCGCACCGTGGGCATTGGCTCACGCCCTCCAACAACAGGTTGCCACACCTGGGACAGCGGTGCTTCGCAGCCTCCTGGGCCACCTTCACTTCCGACTTGGTCTTCTTGCTGGCGGCCACCTTCTGCACCAGCTTCTGCACGTTGCCGATGCTGATGATCGGCATGTTCTTCGAGAGCTTCTTCTTCTTCTCGAGGGACTTGAGCATGAAGTTGCCCTCGGAATGCTGGGGTCGGCCTGCCTTGTCGGTCCAGTCCAGTATCACCTTGATCGGTATGTCACCGGGGGCCTTGGTGGTGATGTTGAACGAGCGGTTCACGTAATCGTTGACGCCCAGGGACTCTATCGTCTCGATGGGGTCGATGGTTATCTCACCCATCATGGTGATCATGATGTTGTACGCGTGGGTCACCCCGGTGTTCATGATCAGGGCCTTCACGGAGGTGGGCTGTCCCGGGGTGAACGACTCACGCACAACGGCCAGGACGGAGACCTCGGGTTGGGCCTTGGAGAGCATCCTGGTCGCGACCTTCGTGGCCGCCTCGGCATACTTGACGGCCGAACCGAACTCGTCCCGGTCCAGGTCCGCCTGCGCCTTTTGCAACAGCACCTCCGCCTCCAGCACATTGAGGCCGAAGGCCTTGGCGTTCTCCAGCACCTGGGCCGCCTTCTCGATGGCGGTGTCGAAGTACCGGTGGTTGTCGAACATGTAGACCTTCCGGTCCTTGCAGCCCGCCACGATGAAGTGACCCTTCTCGGATATGGCCAGGGATGTGATCTCCCCGTCCGCCTCGCACTGCCATAGGAGCTGCAGGGCCTTGTCGAACATCGCCACGTGGTTGTTGGTGGTACCGACGACGATGTACTCGCCCGAGTCGGAGATGTTCATGGCGGAGATGACGCCTCCTGCCTTCACCCTGTGCAGGACGCTGCCATCCTTCGTGAGCACAAGTAGCTCGTCGCCCATCGACTCCACCATCAGGTTCCCCTGGTCAGAGACCTCCACGTGCTTGACCGCTTCAACGTTCTTGGGGTTCCAGATCATCGAACCGGAACGGTTCAGGAAGTACGTTCGCCTGTCGGAGGAGGACGTTAGGATGTAGTCGGCGGAGCCGTTGATGTCCAGGGCCTCGATGGGGCCCATGGTCTTGTACGACCAGTACAGGTTTCCGCTGTGGTCGAAGCAGTAGATGAAGGCGTCGTACGAACCGATTATGGTGTACCTTCCGTCGCGGGTGATGGTGACGTGTCGTACCTCGCCACCGACCTTCTGGTTCCAGATGAGGGCCCCGTTCGCGGCAACGACGTAGATGTTCCTGTTGTCCGAGCCCAGGGCCACGTAGTTGCCGTCGTTGGTCATGTCCACGCCCATCACCGGGCGGTTCACCCGACGGCGCCAGAGCAGGGCGCCCTGTATGTTGAAGAAGGAGATGATGTTGTCGTGGGTGGTGGTGCAGATGTACTCCCCGTTGGGAGAGACCATGACCCGTAGCACAGGCGTGCCCAGGTTCTGGCCCCATACGGCGTTGCCAGCCTTGTCGAAGAGGTACAGGTAGGCGTCCTGGGAGCCCGCAACGATGTGCTCGCCGTCGGCGGAGATGGATACGTCGAGGACATGGCCTCGCGTCAGATATTCCCAGGCCTTGACGGCATCCATTGGCCCCACCATCCTCTGGTCTCCAGCGAGAAAACTGCCTACGACTATGATAAGGCCATGGGGCATAAATAAGCATTCCGTTTGATTGGATTTGACAGTGGACCCACGGGGACCTACCCCGTAACCCATCCCCGGGTGGACTGTGGGAGCACGAGTTGTGCCGGGGCGAACGATCTCGCAACATTGATATACCAATTAAGCATTACTGACTGACGGTCAGTCAATAACGGCAGACACACGGAGATCGCGGTGGAATGCAAATGGCCAGGACGGTGAAGAAGCCGGAGGAGAGACGCGTCGAGTTCCTCCTCTCGGCCCAGAAACTGTTCATCGAGCATGGATATTACAACACCTCGGTCGACGACATCTGCAAGGAGATGGGCGTGGCCAAGGGCCTGTTCTACTACTACTTCAAGACCAAGGAGGACCTGGTGAGCCAGATGGTCGATCACCTCTGGGAGGGTGCTGTCGATGATTTCATGGTCATCCGGGACAGGGAGGACCTGAACGCCCTGGAGAAGCTCATGCTTTACTCCAAAGAGAGGGGAGAGGTGAAGCTCCAGCAGACGTACCTCGTGGAGCTTGTCATGAAGGAGCCCCACTCACCTCTGGTACAACAGCTCACTGAGAAGGGCATAGAGGTCCTTGCTCCCATCCTGGGCGAGATAATCGCAGGGGGCGTCAAGGAGGGCTTCTTCGACACGGAGTATCCGGAGGAGGCCGCGGAGTTCCTCATCCGGGGCGCCCAGGGTCAGATCCGAGCCGACCTGGGCGACGCTGAAGCATTGATCCGTTCGTACATCATGACCCTTGACATGTGGGAGCGTGTCCTGGGTGCCGAGAAGGGTACCTTCATGAGCCTCCTGGCCGAGCACGAGGACGATCTGAGGAAGTTCGCCGAGGCGGCTGAAAAGTTCGAAGAGAGTAACGACATCACGCAAGATGGAGGAGATGGTTGAATGGACGCAGGTGCTGACGCGACGGCGACGTCCAAGAGGACACAGGCCGCCGAGCCCGTGATCGAACTTCGGAACTTCGTCAAGCACTACGGCGACGTGGAGGCCGTCAGAGGCATCGACCTCGTCGTCAACAAGGGCGAGGTCTTCGGGTTCCTGGGCCCCAACGGGGCGGGGAAGACCACCGCCATTCGGACGATGCTGGACTTCATCCGCCGGACCGATGGTGATGTGAAGGTACTGGGCTTGGACTCCCACGACGATACCAAGGTGATCCGCCAGCGTATCGGATACCTCCCCGGCGAGTTCGGTCTGTACGAGGGCCTGAAGGTGCGGGAGTTCCTGCTGTACCTCCTTGACGTCCGAGGGGTCCCTGAGAACGAGAAGCGAATGCTGGAGCTGGCCGAGTACTTCGACCTGGAGCTGGACAGGAAGATCCGGGAGATGTCAAAGGGCAACCGGCAGAAGGTGGGCCTGATCCAGGCATTCATGCATGACCCCGAGCTGGTGATCCTGGACGAGCCCACGTCCGGCCTGGACCCTCTGATCCAGCAGAAGTTCTACAAGATGATCTCCGAGGAGAAGGAGAACGGACGTACGGTGTTCCTGTCATCCCACGTGCTGGCCGAGGTCGAGCATATCTGCGACAGGGTGGCGATCATCAGCGAGGGCAAGCTGATCCTGGTGGAGCGCATCGATGTCCTGAAGGAGAAGGTGGGAAAGGTGCTCTCGGTGACATTCAACGAACACGTGCCGAGAGAGGAGCTGGAGCTCCCAAGCATCGAGGACCTGAAGGGCGACGGCAGGACCTACACCATGAAGGTACGCGGGGACATCGACGAGGTCGTCAAGCGTGTCGCGGCCCACAGCGTGCAGTCAATGACGGTAGAGACGTACTCCCTGGAGGAGCTCTTTCTAGAGCTCTACAACCACACCGATGACCCGGGAGGTGATGCCTGATGAGGTTGGGCGACCTCACCGGCCTGCATATCTTCTGGATGACCATCCGCGAATCGTGGAAGGGATACGTCGTTTTCCTGATAGTCATGATCCTCATCTACGGAGGCGCGACCGCCGCATACCCCAGCTTCATGGAATCCGTACAAAGGGAACTGCCGAAGGCCGAGGGTATCGAGATGAGCTGGGAGGACGAGGCCGCCGGGATTGCCAACCTCTCCTGGGACCCCGTGGAGGGCGCCGTGAATTACACTGTCCTCCGTTCCGAGACCGGTTTCAACCTGGGTAACCTCATCGGTTGGATCGGTAACGGCTCGGGCAACATGTCGGACATGATGGCCTACCAGGGCCGGAGTACCTTCCTCCAAGTTCCTGTGGTCGACAACATCACCGTCTCGTACATGACCCTCATCCACATGGCCAACGGGAACGTGACGTCCACTGGCATCGTTGTGGATGTTGGCCTCAAGGGTGAAAACGCCTTCAACGATATGATGTCCGACCCGACCTTCGCGGGTTTCGGCGGAGGTCGCGTGGTAGACTTCAACGATGTCCGGGGATTCGTGGTGTTCGAGGTAGGCAGCTACTTCGGCGTCGTCACCGCCGTCTACATCGCGTTCCTGGCAGTGGGAGTCGTGGCCCGGGACGTGGAGCGGAAGAGCATGGACCTTATCCTCTCGATGCCCGTCACCCGAAGGAGGTTCCTGAGCGAGCGGACGCTGGCGGTGGCTGTCATGAGCTTCCTGGCCCTCTTGGCGATAGGCCTGGTGATGATGTTTGCCATAAGGGGCATCGACGATAGCATCCCGGCCTGGGACGTGGTATCCACCTTCGTGGGCGGCTTTCCGCTCATGCTGGTGATCATCGCGTGGAGCGCCGTCCTGTCAGTAGTGTTCAACGAGGTGAAGGTGGCCATGGGAGCCTCCTTCGTGCTGGTCCTGCTGGCCTACATCCTCAACTTCGCATCCTTCATCACTCCCGACTGGGAGTGGCTGGGAACCGTGACCCCGTACGGCTACTACAACTTCGCCGACTTCATATTCGGCGAGTGGGACGCATGGGGTGATATGGCCATCCTCATCGGGTTGTTCGCGGTGCTGATGGCCGTCGCAATGTACCTCTTCGACCGCAAGGAGCTGCCCACGTAGGGCCGGGACAACATTCATGGACCCCGGGACCTTTCCAGGGCCGATGACAGATCCCATCCTGCAGCGCAAGGGCATCCTCATAGGCTCCGGGGCCATCGTGGTGTCCCCCGACAGGCGGCACGTCCTCATGGTCCGCCACGTGGACATCGTTGGTGACTTCTGGAGGGGCAAGTGGATATTCCCCGGGGGCAGAGTGGAGCGCGGAGAGAGGCTGGCGGAGGCCGCCGCCCGCGAGGTCAAGGAGGAGACCGGCCTAGACATCCGCGTCGGGCATCCCATCCCTCCCCACGACCGCGTCGTCAGGGATGGGGATGGCAACGTGGCCCTCCACGTGATCTACCACGTGCACTGGGCCTTCGCAGAGGACGAGGGGCTGCATCCCGACGACGACGTGGGCGAGGCTGCCTGGTTCTCGGCCGAGGACCTGGAGGAGCGGCGCGAGGAGATCCACACCGACACCTGGCGTCTCATCCGCCTCTCGGGCATGGTGGGCGACCTCAAGGATGGCATCGAGGAGTTCCCTGACTGCCTGTGTCTTCCAGAAGATGGATGACCGGAACGGCTGGTGGCTCATTCTCCACTCTCGCCGTCCCAGCGGGTCCCCTTATCACGAACCTCGGAGTCGGCCGTGCGCTCCTTCTCTAGCTCGAACTCGAGCATGCTGTGGCACTGGAAGCAGTGTACCTCCTCGCCGACCCAGAACACCTTCTCCTCGGGACGGATCTCTCGAGAGCACACGCTGCAGATCAGGCTCGTGCGGGACGCGGGGTCGACCGTCCTCACGACGGCCGGGGGGCCTCGCCGCCTTATGCGGAGCGCCTCATCGGTGACGGGATCGAACATGGGATACAGCTCGAATATATGTGCTCACCCCTATTTTATACAATCCTCTCAAGGCGTGCCCTGATACGTTGCCGGCCGCCTCCTGGCGGTCACCCCCGCGGCATGTCAGCAATCATATTCTGTGAGCAGGCATCTGTATGGACGACGGCAAGAAGGTCCATAGCTGGCGTCCCCACGGACCCGCGGCTCTTGGGAAGGTACACGTCCTATCCGAGCGGACCTGCTGGATCGTAGACGAGCCTCGGGCACCGGGACTTCGGCCCTAGAGGTTGAAGTCATCTTCGAGGGTGTACTGGGCCTTCCAGCTCTCGGGGTTCTCCTCGCTGCCGGCTGGGACCTTCAGGTAGAATACGGTCTTGCATCCGGTGCAGGCGTACGCGTTCCGGCCGTCCGCCAAGAAGAAGGGGACCAGTCGACCCTCTTTGCACATGTCACACTTCGGGTAATCGCTCATAT
The DNA here is from genome assembly GCA_030594725.1 of Methanobacteriota archaeon. Classification (GTDB taxonomy): domain Archaea; phylum Thermoplasmatota; class DTKX01; order DTKX01. Next base: position 629 of record JAUVEQ010000047.1, on the reverse strand, counting down.
CGGGACCCCGTGTGGAATAGGCGAAGGGCCTATTTCTCCCTTGCGGATGGGGGGATTATCCCGGATGGTTATCAAGGGCCCTTTATCTGGCCCTCGGTCGTCCGAAGGTCGATGGTAGAGGAGATACCGGTTCTCGCTGTCCTGGTGGCATCCCTGCTGGGAGCGGTCCTGGGATGCGCCACCGGTCTGGTACCGGGCCTTCACTCGAACAACGTGGCATCAGCGGTCGGCAGCAGACCCGGCCTGATCCTGGCCATCGCAGCTGCTGGTGGAGGAGGCCCGGGGACGGCAGGCTGGGAACTGGTCGCCTCGTCGGCCGTGGTGGCGTGTGCGGTGGCCCACACCATCTCCAACATAGTGCCCTCGATCTACTTCGCGGTCCCGGAGGGAGGGACGGCGCTCTCTGTCCTCCCCGGGCATCGCATGGTGAAGGCGGGCAGGGGGAACGAGGCCCTACGGGTATCGGTGATCAGCTCCCTCGCCGCCCTTGTGATCGCCGTTGCCCTGGTGGTCCCGGTCCACGCTATCATGGGGCCGCCGGTCGACCTTGTCCACGCCTTGAGGGACTGGATCGGGCCGGCATTGCTGACCGTTTCCTTCCTCATGGTGCTGAGGGAGACGGTGAAGCC
>JAUVEQ010000414.1 GCA_030594725.1 Methanobacteriota archaeon | reverse complement strand
ACCCTTTTGACATCGAATATCGATATCATCTCCATAGGGCGAACCCACGCAAGAAGGAGGACTACACCATGGAACTCGAGATAACAGCGGCCCTCGTCACCGTCTTCATGCTCGCCGTGACCATACTCTCGGCACGCTCGTACCGGAGGTCTGGCAGCAGGAAGGTGCTCATCGTGACCATCGCCTTCGCTCTGTTCACCCTGAAGGGGGCGCTGATCTCCTACGGACTGATGCAGGAGGAGGTCGCATGGGAGGAACTGCTCCTCTTGGCGCTGGTGATGGACGCCCTGGTGGCCATCCTCCTGTTCATGGCCGTGATAGCGAGGAAGGGAGGAGCGTAGCGTCCCGATGGCCAGCGAGGTCCTGGAGCTGGAGATCAGGCGAGACATCTACGACCTGGTCCGGAGGACGCCCGGATTGCACATGAGAGAGTTACAGCGCCAGTCGGACCTGTCCATCGCCCTCACGGAGTACCACCTGAGACAGCTCGAGAACGCGGAGCTCATTGTGTCCATCATGGAGGAGGGCTACAAGCGCTACTACCCCACCACGGGGGCCGATGGCGGAAAACTGGCCCTCGGGGGTGACGAGCGAAGGATGGTGGGCCTTTTCAGGCAGGCCATCCCACTCCAGGTGACCCTGCTCCTCCTCAACAAGGACAGTGCCACCAACTCGGAGATCGCCGATGGGTTGGGCATCTCCCGCTCCCGACTCTCCTTCCACCTGAACAAGATGATGAGACAGGGGATCCTCCGAAAGCTGACCCGCTCGGAGGGCCGTGGATACGCCCTTGTCGACCGCAACAAGACCCTCAAGCTGCTGATCGCCTATAGACCATCCCCCGACCTGCTGGACGAGTGTGCCGACCTGTGGGATTCCCTTGAGATATGAGGAATTGAAATGCATCCAGTTGGAAAGTTCACGACCTGTACCAAAGTTCAAGACTTGTCAAATAACCGTTATATATGGTCAGTTCAAGTAGTAAAGGAACGTTGATAGATATGACCGCACCCTTTCCCAAGAAATCCGGACCGTCAATGCCCATAAAGACCGCGGTCCTCTTACTCGTTACCATAATGCTCCTGGCACTCCTGCCTGCCGCCGCCATGGCAGCGGGCCCACCCGAGGGTTCCGGCTCCGGGAGTGGCGGTGACGGCCAGGGAGGCCCACCCGACCGCGACGTGGACGTGGAGATCGAGCCCAAGAGGGCCCGCATCAGGTCCAGTGTCCAGGGGAGCGATGACGGCGCCGGCGACGAGCTGGGTTACGAGATAAAGGCCATGAACCAGCTCTCCATCGAGATGCAGTACAGGAACCAGGCCGAGTCCGAGCAGGCCAACGTCCAGATGACCGTCACCTTCAGGCAGATGCTGGAGTACGAGGACATGGACGGCGATGGACAACTGGGTCCCGGGGACGAGATCGTCTCCACCTACGACCTGGACAAGGCGCAGTGGGAAGCCCTCGAGCACACCGACGAGACCACCGACGGGGGCAAGAAGGTGCACACCATCACCGCCCGCACCAAGGACGGCGTCTTCGCAATGGTATCCCACACCACCGAGACCCAAACCCAGACCCAGTGGGGGGAGATGTCCCCGAACCAGATGAAGATCGACCTCATCGTCGATGACTTCCCGTGGACCCAGGCCAACACCCGCCTCGCCCTCCGGGCGACGGTGGAGAACGAGGGCACCATCACCCACATCGCCGACCCGGCCCACCGCCAGTACCTGGTCGAGAACGAGGCCGGCATCGAGTCCAACGACGGCGGCGACATCGGTTACTACACCTGGGTCCGCTCGGCGGACGTGGACAGCACTTCTTCGCAGGTCAAGGCCCGCGTCTCCAACGACGTCGAGGGCACCACACTTCAGTTCAACTACGAACAGGGCGACTACATCATCCACGATCCTAAGCTGGGGGTCCCGATGCTGGACGAGGGACTGTTCGAGGTCATGGAGCGGCTCATGCCCTACCTAGCCGCTCTGGGCGCTGGCGCCATAGTCATCGGCGCGACCGTCTTCTGGAGGAAGCGGCAGGACTGAGCTGCGCACGTTGAACACGTCGTAGGCATCGTCCGCTGATATTGAACATCATACTCCAGCCTGGGCTCCGTCCCCCGGGGGTGGATCCCCCGAGACGTGCCCCGGCCCTTTTAGTAGAACATGATAGGTGATTAGCATGGTTGGGAATCTGAATGTAGATCGGATGGGAACGCGCACCAGAGCCGTATGGGCCCTGGTGTTCGTGGCGACGGTGGCGTTACTGGCCGTGATGGCCATGGCATCCACCGATACTGAGGCACAGGAGACCAAGGACATCACTCTGTACCTCCACAACACAACGGTATCGAAGGACATCGGCGATGTGGTCACCTTCCGGGTCATCAACACGACCAGGGGGACGACGGGGCTCGCCATCACTCAACCCACTATCCTGGCCACACACCAGGACTGGTACCTGTACCCCGCCCTGGCAGATGATGTTACCATAAATGGCCGGATCTCGATGTACATCTGGGCCCTCCGGACCGTCCGGATGGGTGACAGCACCCAGGCGACGATGATCTACGAGCTCTACGACGTGGACGACACGGGAGCGAAGGTCAGCCGCATCGCGCGGGGCATCACCAACGTGGACATGCCCAACTACTGGAAGCAGTACACCGTCTCGAACATATCGGTAGCGAACTACACCGTC
>JAUVEQ010000123.1 GCA_030594725.1 Methanobacteriota archaeon | reverse complement strand
ATGATGTTTGCCAACTTCTTTGGCAAATCGAACAGGTGTGTGAAACAGGCTCTTGGATTATAAAACCTTTTACGAGCAGCACTGGAATCTGGTATGGACGGTCGTCCTAGTGGGTCCAGTGGCGTTGCTCACCCTTGGATGCATCCTGTGGCCCGAGGTCTTCTGGGACAACTTCGTCTGGAAGTACCTGTGGGGTCCCATCGTCGCCGACGCAAAGCGAGAGCCCCAGGAGGGCATAACCGAGGGTTACAATTTGGTCAACACCACGGTGTACGCCCTGGTCCTGGCGGTGGCGGTGATCGGCGTCTGGAGGGCGTTCACCTATCTGGGCATCCGCGTCGACGGCACCTACCTCATCGCCATGGTGCCCTTCGTGCTGCTGGGCAGCATCCTGCGAGCCCTGGAGGACGCGAGCCTGTTCTCCCGGGACGGGGTGCTCGTCTACCTCTTCATCTCGCCCATCATCTACATGATCATCGGCATCATGGTCTTCGGCCTCACCCTCTGGTCCCACAGGATCGAGCAGGAGGCCAGGACCCACGGCACGGAACGGGGCCTCATGTGGGCGGCCTTCGTGCTGGTCTCCCTCAACCTGCCCCCCGCCATCGTCCACGTGATGGCCCCGGAGCAGATGGCGGCCCACGCGCCCTACTACCTGTTGCCCCTGATATCGGGCCTGGGCCTGCTCGCCCTCTGGTGGCGCTCCAAGCAGACCGGTCGGCTCGCAATGACCGACCAGGTGACCATGTACGGGTCGGTCCTGGCGGCCTTCTCGCTCTACTTCGTGGTGAGGTGGGTCAGAGGCGACCAGTGGTTCGAGGCGAGCCGTGACCTGGCGGCCGCGGAACTGGTGATCATCCCGGCCATCGCCGCCCTGTGCACCCTTGCCAGCGTTGGCCTGTTCTGGTTCCTTACGAGGCGTTGGGGGGACGCCGGGCGGTTCATCGTCCCCGTGTCCATCCTCCTGTTCGCCAGCCACTTCCTGGACGGGGCGGCCACCTACAGGGGCATCGACATCCACGGCTACTCGGAGAAGCACGTGCTCCCCAGCTTCCTCATAGAGCTCACGGGAACGGCCCTGGTGATGCTGCCCCTCAAGTTCCTGGTGGTGACCCTTGCCATCTACCTTCTGGACGTGGCGTACCGCAAGGACCTCCAGGAGGCTCCGAACCTGGCATGGTTGGTAAAGGTGGCGATAATGGTGCTGGGATTCGCCCCTGGTATGAGGGACATGCTCCGGCTGGCCATGGGCGTCTAGTCCTTCCGGCCCCCGACAACGTGGTCCTCGTCCCCGGCCTCCGTCTCGTCGACACGTCGCTTGACGACCCTGAAGAACACGATCATCAGGACGAGTATCACTACCAAGATGGCGCCAGCTATGTAGAGGCCCCTGTTGCTGGTCTCCTCGTCCCCGTTGGTGGGGTCCCCGTTCCCGCCGTTCCCGCCGCTTGTGGACTTCCGGACGGTGATCGTGAGCTTGTACGTGTCGGACTTGGTGGTGTCGCCCTTGGACCTCACCGTGAACAGCGCCTCCACCGTACCCACTTCGGCCGTGTCGGCGGCGCTCACCACGACCTTGATGGGGACCATCCGGTCCTTGCCCGCCTCGAAAACGGCCTCGTCGTACTCCAACTCGAGGCCCTTGGTGGCGAGGGTGGCCTCGTTGTTGAGCTGGACGGTGAAGTTGTCAATGCCGTTGCCGGTGTTGGTGACCCGGATCTGGTGGGTCAGGTTCTTCCCCTGCTCCACCGCCATGGTGCCGTTGGCCGACGTACGCACGCCGTAGTACTGCTCCACGGTGATGTTCACGAACCCCTCGCCGAAGTACTCGATGCCCAGGGCGTTCGTGATGTTCGCGAATACGGTGAGCTCGATGGGGTTCTCCGCGGAGGCTCCAGCGGGCACCCTGATGTCCATGTTGATCCGTTCCGCATGGGGAGTGGTGCCCTGGGGCACGTCGAACTCGGAGGGGCTGACGGTCACCATCCATCCGCTGTTCGTGCTAGCGTTGACGATGGCCGTGCCTCCCAGGGGGATGTTCTCCACCGTCACCGTGGCCTTGCCCAGCACATGGTTGTACTCCACCGGGTCGGTCTCCACCTCTCCCACGTCGTCCACCTCGACGGAGATGGAGGGGAGGCCTGGTGCAGCCGGCGCGGTGGGCGCGGCCAGCGGGACCAGGCTCAGCAGGAGGAGCAGGGTGAGTGTCAGGACCTTCGCTCTCATGGATACATCCCTTCGTGGTATTGAACAGTGGATAATGACCTTAACCTTTTGCATGTTGTCTGGAGATGCGTTATCGCGGACCCCCCTCAGTCGATCTCTCCCTCGAAGTCATCGGGGTCCTCCTCGTCCGCCCATTCCTCGGTGGTCCGCCCTCGCCACGTGAGCAGCTCCTGGTCCCCCTCGTCGGTCCTCTTCTGGGCGTGACGGAGGGAGAGCAAGAGCACCAGGGGAACTATCACGGCGGCTATGATCAGGGTGACGAGCCAGGTTCCTAGCTCGAAGTGCTGCGGGATGACCGGGATCAGCATCACCATGATGAATAGGACCACCACAATGTATGCCACGGTCTTCTTGGTGGCATCGTCCATCGAACACGATATCATCGGTGCCCGGATATCAGTCTTTCCCCACGGCCTGACCCCCTACCGGGAGAGTACTGGCCATTCCACCAACAATTTTAAATACATGAACAACTATTGCTGTAGATGTCGAAGTATACAACATTTGGTTAACAAGTGCGCGAGGAGGGAATTGGACTTGGCAAGAAGGGACGGAACGACCGAGGACGTGAACGAGGGATCCCCGAACGGATCCCCCACCCAGTCCGAAGGTTCACCGGATGAGCAACCCTCTCCCGAGGCCTTGCTGGCCGAGGAGAGGGATAGATACCTGCGCCTCGCAGCCGAGTTCGACAACCTACGGAAGCGCACCGAGCGTGAGATGACCGAGTTCAAGCGACGGGCGGCGGACGACGTGCTCCTGGCCCTGCTGGAGGTCGTTGACAACCTGGACCGGGCCCTGGAGACCTCCGTAAATTGCACCGACCAGGACCTGCTCGATGGCCTGACGGCCGTCCGGGCCCAGATGGGAACCATACTGGGCCGTGAGGGACTTGAGCCCATCGACGCGCTGGACAGGCCCTTCGACCCCTACGAGATGGAGGCCGTGATGCGAATGCCCTCCGACGATGTGGCCGAGGGGAGCGTTTGCAGGGAGCTCCTGCGTGGCTACCGTGGGCGTGGGTACGTGCTGCGGCCAAGCAAGGTCATCGTCTCCACGGGACCCGGGGAACCAGATGTCGATGACGTTGAAGATGTTACAGAGAGGAAGTGATTGAGATGAAGGAGAAGATAATAGGGATCGATCTGGGAACGACCAACTCATGCATGGCGGTCATGGAGGGCGGCAAGCCCGTCGTCATACCCAACGCAGAGGGCGATCGAACGACCCCATCCGTGGTCGGTTTCACCAAGGAGGGTGACCGACTGGTGGGCCAGGTCGCCAAGCGACAGGCCGTTTCCAACCCCGAGCGGACGATCGGCTCGGTGAAGCGTCAGATGGGCACCGACTGGAAAGTGAATGTGGACGGCAAGGACTTCAAGGCACCCGAGATATCGGCGATGGTGCTTCAGAAGATGAAGGCCGACGCCGAGAAGTACCTGGGACACGAGATAGAGAAGGCGGTCATCACCGTGCCCGCCTACTTCAACGACAACCAGCGCCAGGCCACCAAGGACGCGGGCAAGATCGCGGGCTTCGAGGTCATGCGCATCATCAACGAGCCCACCGCCTCGTCCCTGGCCTACGGTCTGGACAGGGAGGAGGGCGAGAAGATCCTCATCTTCGACCTGGGCGGTGGCACCTTCGACGTCTCCATCCTTGAGGTGGGCGACGGCGTCTTCGAGGTGCTCGGCACCGACGGCGACACCGCCCTGGGCGGTGACGACTGGGACGAGCGCGTCATGGACTGGATGGCCAAGGGCTTCAAGAAGGACCAGGGCGTGGACCTCTCCAAGGACCTCACGGCCATGCAGCGCCTGAAGGAGGCCGCCGAGAAGGCGAAGATCGAGCTCTCTGGCCTCCCCAGCACCAACATCAACCTTCCATACATCACGGCCGACCAGACCGGCCCCAAGCACCTGGACATGACCCTGACCCGGGCCAAGTTCGAGGAGCTGACCCGGGACCTCATGGACAGGGTCAAGGGCCCCATCAAGAGCTCCCTCAAGCTGGCCAAGGTCGATCCCAAGGAGATAGCGAAGGTCATCCTCGTGGGCGGCTCGACCCGCATGCCCGCGGTGCATGACTTCGTCAAGGACTTCTTCGGGAAGGAGCCCTACCAGAACATCAATCCCGACGAGTGCGTCGCCATCGGTGCGGCCATCCAGGGCGGGGTGCTGAGCGGCGACATCGAGGGGGGCAGCATCGTCCTGCTCGACGTGACCCCCCTGAGCCTGGGCGTGGAGACCCTGGGCGGGATCGCAACCAACATCGTGGACCGCAACACCACCATTCCGGTGAAGAGGACCCAGATCTTCTCGACGGCGGCGGACATGCAGACCTCCGTTGAGATCCATGTCGTCCAGGGCGAGCGGGACATGGCCGTTGACAACATCTCCCTGGGCAGGTTCCACCTGGTTGGCATCCCGCCAGCGCCCCGGGGCGTGCCCCAGGTCGAGGTCGCCTTCGACATCGACGCCAACGGCATCGTCAACGTGAGCGCCAAGGACCTGGGCACCGGCAAGGAGCAGAAGATCACCATCACCGCCACCTCCAACCTCACCAAGGAGGAGATCGAGCAGAAGGTCAAGGACGCCGAGCGCTACGCCGAGGAGGACGAGCGGAAGAGAGATATCGCAGAGACCCGTAACAAGGCGGAGCAGACGGCCTTCCAGTACCGCAAGATCCTCGACGATGTCCGGGACAAGATCGCTGCCGACAAGGTGGCCACCGTGGAGGCGGCCATCAAGGAGGTGGAGGACGCGGTGGAGAAGGACGATTACGAACTCATGAAGACCAAGCTGGATGAGCTCAACAAGGTCTTCTCCGAGGTCTCCCAGGAGATGTACGCCAACGTCGCCCAGCAGCAGGCCCAGGAGGCCGGCGGCCCCGAGGTGGGCGCTTCGGGCGACGGGAACGACGGCGACCAAGGCGGAAGCACCAGCGCCGCCGACGCGGTGGATGCCGACTACACCATCTTGGAAGACGAGGAATGAGCGTGACGGCCCGCCTCATCCCTCCCGGGTCTGACCGGGGAGGGGAGAGGAGGCGGCGGAAGCGGTCTGCGGGGTGAAAGGCATGGAGAAGCGGGACTACTACGATGTCCTGGGCGTGGAGAAGGTAGCGTCCAAGGACGAGATCAAGAAGGCGTACCGCAAGCTGGCCAAGAAGTATCACCCTGACGCGAACCCCGACGACCCGGAGACCGCGGAGGAGAAGTTCAAGGAGCTGTCCGAGGCCTACGAGGTCCTTATGGACGATGACAAGCGGGCCCGTTTCGACCGCTTCGGCCACGAGGGCGTCAGGTCTGACTTTGGCGCCGGTGGCTTCTCCTGGAACGACTTCACCCACGTCAACGACGTCTCCGACATATTCGGTTTCGACTTCATCAACAGCATCTTCGGCGGACGTGGCGGCGACATATTCGACGTGTTCTTCGGAGGTGGCGGCCGCGGACGTGGCAGCATGCGCAGCGGGCCGCGACCCGGCAACGACATCCGCATCCAGGTCAACGTGGACCTCCAGGACGTGATAGCCGGTAAGGAGATGGACGCGGAGATCCCCCGCACCGAGACCTGCGACCTCTGCAGGGGCACGGGGGCGAAGGAGGGCACGGCACCCAAGACCTGCACTACATGCGGCGGGGCCGGCCAGGTCCAGTCCGCCCAACAGTTCGGCGGCCGTCGACTGGTCACCATCAACACCTGCCCCCATTGCAGGGGCCAGGGCACCATGGTCGAGCATCCCTGCGAGAAATGCAGCGGGGCCGGAGTGGTCCGGGCCAGGCGTCGGCTCCTCATCCAGGTGCCACCTGGCGCGGAGACGGGGACACGGATCCGCTATACGGGCCAGGGCGAGGCCGGGACCAAGGGTGGACCCCCGGGCGACCTCTATGCCATCGTCAACGTGCGTAACCACCCCGATTTCGACCGGGAGGGACCCGATCTCCTGCTCGAGGTCCCCTTCTCCTTCGCCCAGGCGGCCATCGGAGACAAGATCGAGGTCCCCACCCTGACCGGCAAGGCCAAGTTGACCATTCCCCCGGGGACCCAGACCCACAAGGTCTTCCGCCTCCGTGGCCAGGGTCTCCCACACCTCCGTGGGGCGGGTCGGGGCGACCAGTACGTGCGGGTCATCCTGGAGACCCCCCGACACCTCACCTCGGACCAGAAGGAGCTTTTCCGGAAGCTCATGGACGTGGAGAGGGGCGGAAAGGAGAGCAAGGACAAGAGCAAAGGCAAGAAGGGTCATTCCAAGATCTTCAAGGGCAAGAAGAAGGAGAAGTGACGGACGTACCGCCAGTGAGACCCGTACCGAAGCATTTTTTAAGCCTTCGGGTCCTTCGAAGACCCGGTGGGCGCACCCTTGAGTGGCTCTTCAGTTCTGGACCAGGCCCTTAGTCTCAGAAAGGTGAGGCGTACTAAGAACATTCTGCTGGCAATAATCGCGATAGGGATGATAATCCTCATCCTCATCTCGATGTCCCACAAGGGAGCCAGCTCCAGTCCCCTCTTCGTCCCCGTGCCGGCCATCATCTTCATCGTGATCATGAGCATGATGCTCATGAACTTCGTGTCCATCGCCTTCAACGGCGTGGAGATGTCCACCGCCGACAGTCCCGGGCAGAAGTTCCGGACCGCCCAGCACGGCTTCAGGGTCTCCCTGTGGACCGGGGTCCTATGCCTCATCCTGGTGATCATGTTCGTGTTCGCGATCCCCTGGGTCGAGTCCGAACTCTCCACCTACCGGAACGAGACCCTGGACGAGGGCACCATCAAGGAGCACGAGTGGTACTCGGTGGACCCCTTCGACCTCACCCGGGCGGACCTGCTTTCCCTCGAGGTCGTCGACGGGGCTCCCATGGAGTACATCATAAGGGCCAAGGACACGACCACCGGCAAGTACGAGGACAAGGACACGGGCCAGGTGGTGGAGGGCGACCCCCTCAAGATGGACGTGTCGGACTGGCCCAATGGCGATTACATGACGGTCTTCTGGACCGAGGCGGAGGGTGGGGCCGACACCAGCGAGTTCATCTACCAGCTGGACCGGGCGATCAATCCGGAGCTGACCCTGGCCCTCACCGGCCTTCTTGGCGTCATCGCGATATCCAGCCTGATCTGGGCCGTTGTTGCCTACGTGCTGATGAAGCGGTTCGAGGTGGCGTCCGTGGGTGGACTGGCCACCTACGCCGATGACGGGTTCTGAGCCACGCTCACATCGGCGGGGGTTCCTCTTGGCGGGGTCGCAGCACGAATATGTACAGCACGAGGAGCAACAGCACGACGGCGATGATCGCGCCTCCGATGAAGTAGGCGATGGAACCCGACACGGGCTCTCCGTTGCCAGTGTCGATCTTCTCCCTGTCGATCACGATGGTGAGATCGGCGGTATGTCCCACCGCGTCCACCGCATGGAGGTAGTAGGCGTTGTCGCCCACATCCAGTTCCACCGGGTATGAGAAGCCCCCATCCGCGGCCAGCGTCACGGTGTCCTCGTTGATGATGAGGGTCGCACCGGGCTCCGTCTTGCCGGATATGGTGTAGGTCTCCTCGGTGGTGGGGTAGGGACTGATGGGCGGGTCCATGTTGGTGAAGGTGGGTGGCGTTGCATCCACCAGGAACGAGGCGATGGTCTGAGGCTCCTCCTCGTTGTCCCTGCTGTCG
>JAUVEQ010000071.1 GCA_030594725.1 Methanobacteriota archaeon | reverse complement strand
GACGGCGTAGTACTCTATCTCGTAGACGCCGTCGCCGTACTGGAGGTCGCCACCGAAGCTTAGGGCCAATCCGCCGACGACGGCCTCCCATACCGCACCGTTGATGCGGTAGTTGAGCTCGACCTGTCCTGCGCCGTCGTCCTCCACATTGAAGATGATCTGGAGGACCTGGTTGTACTTCCTGTCCGGAGGCATCTCGGGGTTGAAGATCACGTTCGTGGTCGGCGGGATGTTGTCAAGGGCCGTCACGTTCATGGTGTCGGCACCGGTGAACCCCGCCGCGTCCTCGACCCTTAGCACGACCGCATACTTCCCCGGGATGTCGAACTTCCAGGTGACTATCATCCCGGTCAATGATCGGGGTGCGCCATCGTAGGTGAAGCTCCAGGTGTACGAGACTATGCCCACGTTGTCGGTGGAGTTCGTACCGTCGAGGGTGACCACGGTCCCCTGGCTGACGGTCTGATCGGGACCGGCGTCCGCTATTGGCGACGTTCTGTCGCGGACGTTGACGTAGAAGGTGGTGATGCTCTTCATGCCGGAGTTGCCCGTGGTGTCGGTCACCTTGAGGGTGATGGTGTACTCCCTCGCTTCCTTGAAGGAGTAGTTCACCACCTCGCCCGAGAGGTAGACGGGCTCGCCCAGCTCATCGAAGGACCAGTTCCATTCCTCTATGGCGACGTTGTCGAATGAGCCGGATCCATCCAGGACCATTGGGCGGCCCACATCGGCATCGCCCACCGTCGGGGCGACGACCGTCGGGTCCACGATGTCCACGTACTGGAAGCTGGCCAGGCCGTTGTTGTACCGCATATCGACGTAGGTGTCCTTCTCCAGGAGAAGGTAGGTCACGGTGACATGGAACGGATTGTAGACGGTGGTCTTCAGGCCAAGGCCGGTCATCTCGTAGAAGACTACCTCCATGGGCACATCGGCGACCATCCCATTCTCGTCGGTGAGGTAATTGGTGATCCGGGCCTCGGAATCCTCGACCTTCACGGGCACATCGGCGATGGGGGTGCTCCGGGAGTCGGTCCACTTCACGGTGACGGTGAGGAACTGCCTGTACAGGAAGACGGAATCTGCCATGTCCACGCTGAGGATGTCGAAGTTCCCATCGGTGGAGGTGAGGGATGAGTTCTCCATGCGGATGGGGGGGGTGCTGGGGGATTCGGAGATGGTGCAGTTGAACATCTCCACCTGGCTGAAGTAGGGGAGGTCCAGGTCCACATCGTTGTTGCTGGATATGGAGCTGTCGTAGATGGCCAGGTAGGCCCCGTCCACCACGATGCCCTCCATGTTGCCCCGTACCCACGAGTCCCGGAGCTCCACGTTGGACTGGGACTTTATGACCATGCCCTCCCTGAGGTTGTCCTCGATGTGGCAGTCCTCGATGAGGGGGGCGGCGTTGTTCGCCACGTAGATGCCGATCCAGTCGTTGTCGTGGATGTAGCAGTCGGACACGGTGATGGCCACGCCGTCTATGAAGACCCCACCGAAGTTGTTGGAGAACTCCACGCCCTCTATCACGGCGTCGGGGGTGTTGATGTACAGCCCCGCCTGGATGCCCAGGACATCGAAGAGCCGACCGCAGTCCCTGATATGGGAGTTGGTCACCGTTATGGTGGCGTCCTCGTAGACCTGGAAGTAGTAATGGACCTCCGGGTCGTCGGCCATCACAATAGAGCCGTCGGCCTTGGTGACCGGGTTGTCGTCCAGGTCGGTGATGACCAGCTCACCGTTGAACACGTTGATCTCCTGGGGGTCGAGCTCTCCGCCGTGGAACACGAGGGTCACGTTCCGGAGTACGAGACGTCCCCCGTTGTTGATGATGAGGATGCCATCCAGCGAGATGGTCTGGTTGGCGTATTCTAGGTCGTCGCCAGCGCCAACGTTCCATTCTCCGGTCCATTCTGAAAGGCCGGAACCTCCGTTGTTGGCGTCCTCGTCAGTTGGGTGGTCCGCCGCAACGAGGGCGGCCATGACGACGAAGGCCATCATCGCGAGCAGGGCGACCAGGGCGGTCCTCCTGCCCTTCATGTACTTCGGGTGACTGGACATGGTGTCTGCACTCCTGTGGGTCCGAAGTGCGGGGGTGGTATATAAAGATTATAATTCAGGTATCGAAGGGTAATCATACCGGGCCAGGAAACTACTGGCGAGGGCGGATTCATCCACATCGCGGGAGGACGATTCCGATAAGTCTTATTAGGGATGGTGCGGTACCGCCGACGGGTTCATCCATGAACGAGATCAGGATCCACGGACGAGGAGGCCAGGGCTCCGTTACAGCCGCCGAGCTATTGGCCCAGGCCGCATTCAAGGACGGAAAATACTCCCAGGCGTTCCCCGCCTTCGGCGTGGAGCGTAGAGGGGCGCCGGTCCAGGCCTTCTGCCGAATATCGGACGAGAAGATCAGGACCCGGGCCCAGATCTACTTCCCCGGCGTGATCATCGTGCAGGACTCCTCCCTCCTAGACGTGGTGGACGTGTTCGGTGGTCTCAAGGACGACGGGGTCGCTGTCATCAACACCCGGAAGGGGGCTGGAGACCTGGGCATCGAACATCCGGCAAGGATCGTGACCATCGACGCCACCGGTCTGGCGATGAAGCACCTGGGGCGGCCCATCACCAACACCACCATGCTGGGCGCCTTCGCTGGCGCCACTAGCCTGGTGAGGATCGATAGCCTCGTGGAGATGATCCTGGAACGCTTCCCGGGCAAGCTGGGAGAGAAGAACGTGGTGGCGATCCGAGACGCATATACCCACTGTGGAGGAGATGAGTGCTCATGGGAATGAAGCTGACCGAGGGTGCGTGGGTCGAGCCCGCCACCACCATCGATACCAAGACCGGTGCCTGGCGCTCCTTCAGGCCCGTATGGAGCCCCGAGAAGTGCATCAAGTGCTACCTGTGCATCGACCTGTGCCCCGAGGGCGCCATCAGCGCCCTGCCCCTCGACGAGGATGGCAAGAAGACGGGCATCCAGGTCGATTACGACTACTGCAAGGGGTGCGGCATCTGCGACGCCGAGTGCCCGACGCAGTCATATGAGATGGTCCCGGAGGAGAAGTGATCACCATGATAGAGAACACCGTTGTCGAGGGTTCGTACGCGGTGGCCGAGGCCGTCAAGCTCTGCCGGCCCAAGGTCATCTCCGCCTACCCCATCACCCCCCAGACCCACATCGTCGAGGACCTGTCCCAGATGGTCGCCGATGGAGAGATCGACTGCGAGTACGTGGTCGTGGAATCCGAGTTCGCAGCCGCCTCGGTGGTCATGGGCGCATCGACCGCTGGCGTGAGGACCTACACCGCCACCACCGCCCAGGGCCTGTTCCTGATGTACGAAGTGCTGTACAACATCGCCGGTTCCCGGCTGCCCGTCAACATGACCTGTGCCAACCGGGCACCGTCCGCACCCATCAGCATCTGGAACGATCAGCAGGACAGCGTCGCCGTCCGCGACGCGGGATGGATCCAGATCTACTGTGAGGACTCCCAGGAGATCCACGACTTCCAGCCCATAGCCCACAAGGTCGGGGAGAACCCCAGGATCCGGCTGCCTGTGATGACGATGATGGACGGTTTCATCCTGACCCACACCTACGAGCCCATCAAGCGCATGGAGCAGGAGGAGGTGGACGAGTTCCTGCCGCCATACGATCCCGTGGTCAAGCTGGACACCGCAAGGCCGCTGACCTTCGGCGCCTTCGCGATGCCGGACACCTATCACGAGATCCGGTACATGCTCAGCAGGGCGATGATGAACTCAAAGGGTGTCCTCGAGGACGCCTTCAAGGAGTTCGGCGAGGTCTTCGGCCGCGAGTACCACCCGTACTTCGAGGAGTACCGCACCGAGGATGCCGACATCATCCTGATGACCATGGGCTCCCTGGCGGGCACCATCAAGGACGCCGTGGACCGGCTCCGGGACGACGGCGAGAAGGTGGGTCTGCTCAAGCTCAGGACCGCGCGACCATGGCCCACGGCAGAGCTCCGGAAGGCCCTGGACCACGCGTCCGTCGTGGCGGTCATCGAGAAGGACATCTCGCTGGGCCACGAGGGCACCATCTCCTCGGACCTGAAGACCGCCTTCCATCGTCATGATGGGCCCCTGATACACAGCTTCGTCGCCGGTCTCGGTGGCCGCGACATTCGCGTCGCGGACATCAAGTGGGCCTACGAGAAGGCCAAGTCCTTACGCGAGCCGGTCGATGGCTCTATATGGGTGGGCGTGAACCATGACATCATCCCGGAGGTGGTATAGATGACCCAGCCAGGATCCCTCAAGGAGGGTTTCATCGAGCCGGGAAAGCGCCTCTTTGCCCCCGGGCACAGGGGTTGCGCCGGTTGCGGAGAGCTGCTGGCGGCCCGCCTGGTCCTGGAGGCTGCTGGCCCGAACACCATTATCACCAACAACACCGGCTGCCTGGAGGTGACCACCACCCCCTTCCCCACCTCGTCCTGGGGCGTGCCATGGGTGCACTCCCTGTTCGAGAACGCGGCCGCCGTCGCCAGCGGCATCGAGGCCGCCCTCATAGCCACCGGGAAGAGGGAGGGCATCAACATCATCGCCCAGGGCGGCGACGGCTCCACCTTCGACATCGGCATCGGCCTCATCTCGGGAATGTTGGAGAGGGGTCATGACATCCTCTACATCTGCTACGACAACGAGGCCTACATGAACACGGGCATCCAGCGCTCGGGGGCGACCCCCACGTACGCCTCGACCACCACCTCTCCGTCTGGCAAGATCAGCTGGGGCAACACCAGGCCCAAGAAACCGATGCCGGAGATCATGGCGGCCCACGGCATACCCTACTCCGGCACCGCGTCGGTGTCGTACCCGCGGGAGCTGCTCAGGAAGGTGAAGAAGGTCCTCGAGATCGAGGGTCCAAAGTACCTCCACATCCACGTGCCGTGCCCCACTGGCTGGTACTGCGACACCGCCGAGTCCATCAAGGTCGGGAAGCTGGCCGTTGAGACCGCCCTGTTCCCCATCTACGACATAGAGGACGGAGTTGTCACCAACGTCAAGAGGCTCAAGGAGATCAAGCCGGTGACGGAGTACCTCAAGACCCAGCGTCGCTTCGCCCACATGTTCAAGAAGGAGGGCGGGGACGAGATCATCTCCGCCATCCAGGCCATCGCCGACAAGAACGTCGAGAGGTTAGGCCTCAAGAGGTAGACCACGGGACGCTTCCCGATGGACCCGGGGCAATGGTCGATCAATGACCGAGCGTATGCTCCGCAGACAGACGTGGGGACCGGGACCCTGTATGGAGGCTCCGCTCTTTGGTAGTCCGTGCTTCCCTCACCTGACCCCGTGGGTTCAGACGTAGTCGGGCATCTCGGAGGTCTGATAGACCCTGTAGGCCATGTAGGCCAGGACCGAGCCGACCGCTATCAACAGGCAACCTATCGCGAGCAATAACGGGTCGTGGACGAGTTCGGTCACGAAGGTCACGGTGTCAAAGGAACCTTCGCCTCCGGGGGCCTCCGTGGTGACCGGGTTCCCGACGATGAACATGTAGATCTGGCTCAATGCCAGGGTTATCGCCAGAACGGAGGCGGAGAGCATGAGGGCGATCTGTACCCGCTCGGGGTGCAGCAGGTGCATGCCCTTCATCGAGAGCTTGTAGTACACCCACTTGCGGTTGTCCTCAAGTTTCTTCACCAGACCAGCGTCGAGCAGTCTTGAAAGATGTTTGTACACCGCGGATTTGTTGACCTGCAGATCGTTGGCAAGGTCAGTTACAGTCATCTGGGACTTGTCCAGACGCTTGAGAATCTCTATCCGCGTATCGGATGCCAATGCCTTGAAGGATTCCTGGTCCAAGGTAATCTTACGCTGGTACACGTTGCGACTATGGGACCACTTGCCATATAAGGTTTACCACGATTGTTGTCCTTTTGGTGAACAATCTGAGGCACTGGCTATCTGGACTCTTTAAAGTGAACGAACTCCCCGCGTTTATATATCCAGGCCTATAATCCAACGTCCCGCCCCGGAGCGTGACATCGACATGAGGCCCCTTGCCCGGATCGCCACACTCGTTTTCTTCCTCATCCTATCGGGGATGCTGGAGGCGTCCCACATAGGCAACAGCATCTGGTTCTAGTCATGCCGGGTGAAGGCATTCTTGCCCTTGCTCCAGTACTTGAGACCCCTCTTCAAGAACGGGTACTCGCGATAGTACTTGTCGTCCAGCCCTGCCGCCTCGATCCCCTCGGCCATTTGGCGAAGGGTATGACGCACGTTCACCTCGGGCAGGTGGTTGCAGGCGTACTCGGCGCCCACCATCAGGGCGCGGAGCATGAAGGTCTCCGCCTCCTCCCTGGTGAGATGGAGGCACGTCCGTTCGTTGATGACCCTGTCCTCGGTATCGATCTCCCTGATGTCCCCTGTGAAGTGCACCCGCACGAACACGATGCAGTTTCCCTCCTCCACAAAGCGCAGGTCCTCGATCTCGTTGAAGGTGGTGGGGCTCATCAGGTCAGCTGCCTCCGACAGTGCGTGGGTCCGGAGGCAGATCTTGGGCGTCCGTTCCATGCATATACCTGCATAGGGGCAGTGCCAGTACCGGATCTCGAAGGTGTCGTAGTCCCTGAGGCGAAGCTTGGCATCACCCAGACCGTCGTATATGCTGGCCCCGCACATCAAGCTACGGTAGGTCTTCATGGCCGGCAGGGGGTGATGGTAGACGGGTAGTGCCACGTCAGCCTTCTTCTTGAGCATCGCCAGCTCCACACGGGTCATCTCCCCGAAGAACCGATGATGGAACCCTGGGGGATCCTTGGTCCCCTCGCCAAGGTCGATGACCACGTCGTAGATGGTCGCGAGCACCACCCTCACGGGCTCGGGCATTATGTTCGGCATGGCTATCAGACACCCCTCTGGTCGCCCCAGATGTACCTGTGGAGCTGCAACAGCACCCTCACGTCGAGTCGGTCCTCCAGCACCCGCTCCGCCAGGTCACGCAGGTCAAGGCCTCCCACGGGCTGGAAGACCACCATGCAATCGGGCGTGTTCCGTTCCAGCATCTTCCGGGCGAAGATGTAGTCCTCCTGGTGGGCGATGACGAACTTGAGGACATCGTTGGACCTGAGCTTGGTGAGGTTGGTGAAGAGGTTCCTGTCCTGCATTCCGGAGGATGGGCACTTGAGGTCCATGCAGAACCTGGTGAGATCCCCCCGGGTGATGTCGTCCAGGTCGATCGAGCCATTGGTCTCGATCGTCACCTCGACCCCCTTGGCCTCCAGCATGGAGACGAGCTTCGTCACCTCCTCCGCCTGGAGCATCGGTTCGCCCCCGGAGATGCACACCCGGTCCATCCCGTAGGACAGGACCTCCTCCATTATGGATTCTATGGTCCTCTCCTCCCCGGGCTCCCAGGAGTACTTGGTGTCGCACCAGCCGCACTGGAGGTTGCACCTTGACGTGCGGACGAAAACGGTGGGAAGACCGATGTCCACACCCTCGCCCTGTATCGACAGGAAGATCTCGGATATCTCCATCAGACCTCGACCTCCTCGTATCCGACCGGGTCGACCGCGCCCGCCTCGGCGAAGCCCCGAAGGCGAAGCAGGCAGCTATCGCATCTACCGCAGGCCAGGGATCGCCCCTGGTAGCACGACCACGTGAGGTCGAAGGGTACTCCCAGCTCGACCCCCTTGCGCACGATGTCCGCCTTGGTGCATGCGAGGATCGGGGCACGGATGGCTATCGGACGGCCCTCGACTCCCCGCTTGGTGCCAAGGTCGACCACCCGCCGCATCGCGTCCATGTACTCGGGTCTGCAGTCGGGATAGCCGGAGTAGTCCACCGAGTTGGCGCCGATGAAGACCGCATCGGCATCCATGGCCTCGGCCCAAGCCAGGGCCATGCTCAGGAACACCGTGTTGCGACCTGGGACGTACGTCGGGGGTATTGCGCCGCCGATGTCGTCCTCGGGGGTATCGGACGGGATGCCGATGGATGCGTCGGTGAGTGCGGAGCCTCCGAAGGCGGACAGGTCGACCGTGGCCACCTTGTGCTCCACGCCGTGGTGCCTGGCCATCGACCGGGCCGCTTCCAGCTCCCGCTGGTGTCGCTGGCCGTAATCGATGGTGAGGGCGTGGACTGAATATCCCTCGTCGATGGCCATGGCCATCGTGACGGATGAGTCCAGCCCTCCGGAGAGCAGCACTACTGCGATCTTGGGTCCCCCCTCGGACATCCTTTCTCAAATGGGAGGGGCACGATAATATACCTTTCGCGGTGGCCCCTAGGGTCCCTGAAGGGAACAATTTATAAACCCTAGATGTGGGTTATCGGCATCGCACTGGTGGTTGAAAATTTGTGGAGAGTGGTGGCATGAGGCCCACCTTGACCGGTGGCCTCGTTTGGTGGATCGCCCTTCCCATGGTCCTCATCACGCTGGTGCTCCTGTGCCATCCCATCACTGCCGAGATCTGGCACGAGGGCACCATCGAGGAGACCAATAGGTGGGCCGATGATGACTGGGCCGGCGAACCTTACTCCATGGAGTACTCCTACGACGGCTCGATGATCATGCTCGTCGGTTACGGAGGACCCAACGAGGTCCGCATCATGGACCGCGACATGACCCTCCTGGGCAAGTGGGAGCCTACCGAGCCGAACCTCTCCATCGAGGGAGCATACTGGTCTACATCCGACGAGATGATCACCGTTTGGGGCACCAACGGCACGGGGGTGAAGGACGCCCTCCTCATGCTGAGCGTGCCTGAGTTCGAACCCATGACGGGCCTGAACCTCTCCGCGATCGACCAGATGGTCGATATCACCTCGGCCCGGCTCATCCACGACGTGATCCTTGCAATAGGAGGGAGGGACGCAGAGGGGGGAAGCCGATTCCATATCTTCGAGATCGCGACCTCCCACCCGCTCAATGATCTGAATTGGTCGGAGAACGCGACGGTAGTGGGCATCGATTACGATGGCATCTATCTCCTTGTGTTTGACGAGAAGGGCTTCATCGCCAACTTCGAGACCATGGGTTGGACGTTGGTCACTCGCTGGGAGGGCGCAGGAGCCTCGCCCACTGCCAGCTGCATCGGGATGTTCGCGTCGGACCGCATCTGGATCGTCGGGTATGAGGACGGCAAGGTGCGGTCGTGGGGCGAGGTTCCCCTTGACCTGATCGAGGAGGTGGATACCGGTGACGGACCTGTCCTGGGCATTGCTAGCCTGTTCCCGAGCCCACGGTACTATGCCGTTGCCGTCCCCCAAGGCAGCGGGGGGTCGAGGATAACCGGTTGGATCCACAACACCACTTGGGACGATAAGGAATGGTCGAACGTCATATCAGAATCCGCCAGGGTGCTGTCGATGGATCCCGACCCGCAGGTGGAAGGCCAGTTCCTGGCCGCCTTCGATGACGGCACCATCGCTTCGTATCGCACGGCCCTCATCTTGAACCTGCCACCCGTGATAAACTTCACCGACCCTCCCAGGTCAGCCGAGTGGAAGGGTGTGATGACCGTCAAGGGTGAGGTCACCGACGAGATGGGCAGGTTTGTTTGGGTAAAGTATTCAATCGACGATGGGGAGAGTTGGACGGTTGCCGAGGGAACCAACCTGTTCACCTTCGATGTCGATGCGGACGCCTTCCAGCCCGCGACCCACACCATCATCGTAATAGCCTTCGACGGTGTCCACGAGGGCGAGGGACGCTACGATTTCCATATTATGGAACGTCAGGAGGACGAC
>JAUVEQ010000102.1 GCA_030594725.1 Methanobacteriota archaeon | reverse complement strand
GCCGCGCACAACGTCCTCGTCGGTCCAGGTCCTGACAAGGCCCAGGGTTGCGATGACCTCCATGGTGCCTGCCGAGTCGCCCCTGTAGACCGTGTAGCCATTGATTGGGCTGCCACCGTCGTCATGGGGCGAGTTCCACTGGATAATGACCTTGCCATCCCTGGTGTCGCCGACCAGCGTCATGACCTTGCCGGGTGCGGTGGTGGCCTTGAAGGGGTTGGCCAGGACTGTCTCGGTGTAGTCTCCGGGTCCCGCCTCGTTGATGGCGGCGATGGCGTAGTAGTAGGTCTCGCCGTTGGTGGGCGACGTGTCCAGGTACGAGGTGACAGGGCCCAGCTGTGTAAGCTCGCGGAGGCTCGAGGGTGAGGTGCCACGCAGGATGACGTAGCCAATGATGGGTGAGGCGCCATCGTCGTCCGGGATATCCCAGAAGAGGGAGGCCTCGCCGTTACCGGGTCTCGCCTCTAGGTTCAAGGGGACGCCTGGTGGACCGTAAGGTGTAGCCGAGGCGACGATGCTCCTGGGACCCTCGCCGGCTGCTGTGACGGCGGCGACGGCGTAGTGGTATTTGGTGCCAACGATGACATCATCGTCCTTGTAGGTGAACGTGGACTCGTCGGATGTTTGGAATGTGGCGAGGTCGGTGGAAGAGCCGCCCCTGTATATCACGAATTGGGTGATATCAGAGCCACCCGTATCGAGGGGCTGCAACCATGATATCCTGATAACACCGTGGGCGGCCTCCGCAATGAGGTCTGCTGGAGCATCGGGACGGGCAAGGGGGGTCGCCCATACCGGTTGGGTCCTGGGACCTTCTCCGATGGCGTTCTCCGCGTAGACGGCATAGTAGTAGGTATGGCCGTTCATGAGACCGGTGTCCGAGTAGGTCGTTACCTCCGCGTTATTATTATCATATATCTCTAGTCTATCCTCCTTGGACCCTCTCAGAATTCGATAGCGCAGGACCGGCGTGCCGCCGTCGGTCTCAGGCGGGCTCCATGATAGATCGACCTGACCGTCAGCAGCCTCTACTACCAGACCTATTGGTATGCCGGGAAGACCCAAAGGAGTCCCGTTCACCGTACCACTCAATGAACTGTTGCCCATACCATTGAACGTTTGAATTGCGTAGTAATAGGTCATTCCGTTCGTGAGGTTGATGTCGATGAAGGTTGTGGGGGAATCCTTCACTGTATGGAGGATCTCTATGGAATCCTCTGATGGCCCTCTGAAGATCCTATATCCCAGGACCGAGCTTCCTCCGTCATTGATGGGTTGTCTCCATTCCAATGTCAATCGGGTATCACCGATCTCGACCGTCAAGTACCGGGGTTCTCTCGGTGGTCCAACAGGTGTTGCCGATATGACATCTGAGAATGTGCCATTCCCCATGGAATTGCGTGCAAGGACCTTGTAGAAGTACTCCTTCCCATTGTCAAGTCCCTCGTCCGTGTACGTTGCGATGTTGCCTAGGTCTGCAAGAAGGACGAGCTCATATTGGATCAGACCTCTGAACAATGTGTAACCGAGAATGGGAAGTCCGCCAGAATCGGAAGGTGGGCCCCATGCGAGTGAAATTGTCCCGCATCCGGGTGTTGCGGTGGGTTGCATCGGGGCCAACGGTTTGCCTACAGGTGTTGCGTTGACAACTGTAGTCCAATTTCCTTCTCCTATACCATTGAAGGCGCTGACCGCGTAGAAGTATCGGAGCCCCACCGTCGGCGGCATATCGATGTATCGTCGTTTATTGGGGAGAGTGCTTTGTAAGAGCGTTAGGTTGTCTTCGGACGTGCCGCGATATACGTTATAACCCCTCAAGCTGACGTTACCATGGTCCGTAGGTGGGTCCCATCTCAGATCCACCAACCGGTCCCCCAACGATGCTGTCAGATTCTCTGGTTCTGAGGGATCCCATCCGTACAATTTCCCAATGATGAACGATGTGATGACGATGTCCCATCCACCGCTATTGCTGGTCGAATAGGCTCCCGGCGTTGTCGGATAGTCCGATGAGAGAGTATTTCCGGTGATTATGAGCTTGTTGTCCAAGACCTGGATGTTGCCCACGTACTCATAATCATCACCGCCGATATACGTCCCATATTCCAGGACCCCATATAGAATATCCAGTTTCCCTACATAGATATCATACCATCCTCCATTGTGGGTGGTATCATATGCGTTATCCGTTGTAGGCATGTTAGTGGAATTTGTGTAGCATATGAAGTTGATAATTCCATCATTCGTGATCTTAGATGAGAGATCTGAATCCCATTTGCTACCTCCGAAATAGGTACTGTACAAGAGCTTATCTGCTGACGAGTTCAACTTGATGAAGAAGATATCATATTCACCGCCGTGGGTTCTATCATAGGCTCCAACCGTGGTCTCTAGATCATCTGATTTTGTTTGACCTGTTATCCAGATGTTTTCGTTCTCATCCAAGTGAATGTCACTTGGAGAATCATTCTCACTGCCACCGATAAATGTGCTGAATCTCAGTTGCTTTAGATCACTGTCAAACTTGGTCACAAATATGTCCCAGCTTCCCGCAAGGGTCCTCGAGTAGACACCTGCTGTCGTCGGAAAGTTGGTTGAGAACGACCATCCTGTCACTATCACGTCGCCGTTCTTCGTCACTGCGACGTCTAGTATCTTATCGGGTTTGTTCCCGCCAAAAAATGTACAAGCTTTTAGTTCAGTAGCGTTCGAATCAATCCTGGCTATGTAACCATCCCACTCTCCATTTTGGCTAGTGTCGTAGCAGCCAGTCGTGACGGGAAAGTCGTTAGAATCAGTTTGACCCGCCAGATATACATCACCGCTTTTGGTTACACAGAATTGATTTATCCGTTCGTACGAAGTACCTCCGAGATACGAACAGAAGATCACATTCTGGCCCTTATTATCAACCTTCAGGATGTAGCCTTCATGTCCACCGTTATTTGTCCGCTGGAATGCATCCTGTCCTGTGGGAAGATCTGTGGATACTGTATATCCTGCAATTATGATATCTCCTTCATCCGTTATCGAACCCCAGTTGACGAATTCAGTACTGCTACCCCCAACGTAGGTGGAGAAGTACAATCCACTCCCGTCGCCTTTCATTTTTGTAATGGTCGCATCATAGGGGCCATTATTATTCAGCGAATACACTCCTGGAGTGGTGGGGAAATCCAAGGATTCGGTTCTGCCTATAACGTAAATATCGCCCGCTTCATCTACCTCGATAAATTGTCCCATATCCAACTCCGTTCCTCCCAAGTAGGTACTGAAATCGAGACCTGGGTCAATCACGAGGGGAGAATTTGCATCATAATCACCTATCCCAATCGAGACACGGTTTACATCAACGACATCATACTCGCTGCGGACCGTCTCCAGTCCATTCGGGGCTGTCTGGTACGAATAAGGTGCATCATCGACGAGAACACCAATCGCCGTGCGGATCTCCAGGTTTCCGGTTCGTGCTTCAACGGCGAGATCATGGATGCCTTCGTAAGTATGCTGGATAACGCTCGGGCATGCTCCTGGATCTACATGGTATTCGTACTTCAGCTTGCCATCATCTAGGTAGAATCTCAGGTCAATTCCATCGTAGATCCCCGGATAGACTACCTCTCTGTAGTTCATTGTTCCGGTCACCCAAGCGTTGGGGTCGTCTCCCACCATGAAGTTGCTGACATGGTCAAGTGGATGGACACCAATGGGTTGCACACCATTCGAATCCACTATACCCATCCTTACAACGACCCCTTGATCGCTCTCTTCCGGTCGATAATCATAAGCAATCCAATCGTCGCCAAAGGCCACAGACAGGGGGGAGCCCTGGCAGTAGAACCTTCCAGCCCCCTCGCCCTTCTGGCCCAGGTTCTCGGTGAAGAACCCGTCGATGTTGGAGAGGAGCTCGCCCGTGTCGGGGGTTGGTTGGATAGTAGGGATCTCGAGGTCTGGCCCAATTGGAGGTGTTAGAGATTGGTCATCGCCCACGTCCACACCCTGGGCGAAGGGCCCGAGGGTCATCATCAGCACGATGAGCATAGAGATGGACCTTCTCATCTCAATCCCTCCTCCTGGCGATGATGGGTATGACGAGCAGTAACGAGATGACCACGGCGACCGCCTCGAAGCCGGGGCTGCCCTCCTTCTCCTTGGGGACGATGACCTTCTCGGCAACAGTGGCCTCGCCCTCACCCACTTCATTTTTCGCCTTGATGCTGTAGTAGTAGGTGATGCCCCTCTCCAGTCCTTCCTCGGTCCAGTTCATCACGCCTGGCCCCACCTCGGATATCGGTTCCAGTCCTTCCTGGTCGAGACCCCTCAAGATGGTGTATCCCGTCAGAGGGGTTCCACCATCGTTGATGGGGGCGGTCCACTGGAGGGTGACGGTGGTCCCGTCAAGGGACACCGTCACGTGGAGCGCCCTGCTCGGTACGGTGTTCGGGACCTTCGTCCGCTTGGACACTGGTTCTGTGTAAGGGCCGGTCCCGGCCTCGTTGATGGCCGCTAATGCGTAGTGATAGGTCTGGCCCATGACCACGGAGTCGTCAACGAAAGAAGTGACATCTCCCAGGTCCACGATCTTTCTGAGACTATCCAGAGAGAGGCCCCTCTTTATTGCATAGCCGCTGATGGCGAGGGCCCCGTCGTCTTCGGGAGGCTCCCAGGAGAGAGAGATCCCGTCGGTCGTGAGGGTCGCCACTAGGTTGGTGGGGGATCCTGGCGGACCGTAAGGGGTTGCTTCCACCGTTTCGCTCCTTGGACCCTCTCCGGCCTTGGTGACGGCTGAGACGGCGTAGTGGTAGTTCGTGCCGATCTTGACGTCGAGATCGAAGAAGATGAAGGTCGAGAAGGTCCCGTTGGACAGGGGTTCCATGGAGTCCGCGGAGGTGCCACGGTAGACGATGTACTCTTCGATGTCCGCACCGCCCCTGTTCGGCGGGGGGAGCCAGCTTATCTTGACTATGTTCAGCTCGTCCATGACGACCAGGCCGATCGGAGCGTCTGGGAGGCCGAGAGGGGTCGCATCCACGGTGTCGGTCCATAGGCCTTCTCCGACGGCGTTCTCTGCGCAGATGGCATAGTAGAAGGTCTGGCCGTTCATGAGGCCTGTGACGGTGAAGGTCGTGGTATCTGCGCCAACGTTCTTCAGGTGCTCCAATCGGTCCTCCTGGGTCCCCCTGAGGACATGATAGAGTAGTATCGGTATACCACCGTCGAGCTCCGGCGGGCCCCATGACAGTAGGACCTGGCCATTGGAGGCCTCTGCGACCAGACCAACTGGAGCGCCGGACAGTCCCGCTGGTGTACCATTCACAATGTTGCACAATGGACCGTCACCCACCTCGTTGAAGGCCTGGACAGCGTAGTGGTACTCGACACCGTTAGTGAGCTCGGTATCGATGAACGTCATGATGTGGGCCTCCACTTCCTGGACCTTCTCCAGCGATTCCTTGGCCATACCTCGGAATATCTTGTATCCTGTCACCGATCTGCCACCATCGGTTACGGGTCTTTGCCATTGGATCGTAAATTGAGAGTCACCCTCAGTAATTGTTAGGGACGTTGGTTCCGAAGGAGGACCGATGGGTACGACCGAGATCGTATCTGATTCGGTCCCGTTCCCGACCTCGTTGTATGCCTTCACATAGTAGCGATAGGTTACCCCATTGACGAGGGGGCCGTCCTTAAAATCTGTCACGAGGCCGACATCTACCAGGTGCTCGATGACTGCTATCTCCGTCCCACGGTATACATTGTATCCAAGCAGGACTGTGCCGCCATTTCTCCATGGAGGTTCCCATGTGAGACTGACCGATGCGCATGACGGTGTGGCCATGATGTTCAAAGGAGCATGGGGTACGCCAATGGGGGTCGCGTTCACGATGAGGCTGAGATTGCTCTCGCCGATCCAGTTGACGGCCTTGATACCATAATGATACTCCATTCCGTTCTGCAGGTTCTTGTGTGTGAAGGACCTCTCCTTGAAGAAGCTCCTCTTTATCATTATAAGGTCGTCTTCGCTCGGACCGAAATAGATCTCGTAGGCCGAGATGATGAGACGGCCTGTATCGGAGGGAGGGTCCCATGTAATCGTGACACCAGAATCCCTCGGGATCGCGGTCAAGTTCAAGGGTTCCGATGGCACGGTCCCGTTCAGGGTACCGATGAGGAAGCTAGCTACGATGGCATCAGTGCCACCATTCGATTGTGGTGAAAAGGCGTTCTGAGTCGTAGGGAAATTGCTGCTATGGGTTCTACCAGCGAGGATGGCAAAGGGTGAAGACCATACGATGCCTTCGAATTCATCGTGTCCAGTGGTTCCTCCTGAACCTCCCATGTATGTGGAATATATCAGCTTGCTAGCGTTGGCATCCATTATTGTGAATGTTGCATCCGTGTGTGACATCAAGGTATCCTGGATTGAATCTGATGTGACGGGGTAATCGTCAGATGCCGTCGATCCTCCAATGAGGAGATTGCCGTCATCATCTTGATCGATCCCCCCAACGTTATCACCGCTAGAGGCACCAAAGAAGGTCGAGTATATCAACCGGTCCCCAGATGCATTTAGTTTCGTAAGAGTGATGTCGCAATCGCCGTTATGTGTGGTATCGTATGCTCCGATGGTCGTTGGGAAGTTAACCGAGTAGGATGATGTCCCGATGATGAGATTGTTCTCCTCGTCGAGAACGAACCTTGGGTTGTGTTCACCTTCGGACCCACCAAGGTATGTACCCCACTCCAACCTCGATAGGTTGGCATCCATCTTAAGCGCGAAAACATCGTATTTTCCGTTGAAGGCGGTGTCATATGCCCCCTCTGTAGTAGGCGTGTTTGCACCATCCACCGACGTTCCCACCACGTAGATGAAGCCCTCTTCGTCGAGAAGGATTTCTGGACGCAATGCCGATCCGTTAGCATTCCCCAGATACGTGCCATGTACAATCTTGGAAGCATTGACATCGAACTTCACAATGAACAGATCGTGATTTCCATCCAACGTCAGGTCGTAGCACCCTTCAACGACAGGAAAGTCAGATGATTTTGTAACACCAGACAAGTAGATCTCTTCGGTATTCGTCAGCAAGAGCCCTTGAGGCTCCTCGGCATCATTGCCCCCTAAGTACGTCGAGAAGATGAGGCGATCGCCACTTGAGTTCAACTTGGTCAGATAGCAATCGATCTCGCCTTTCAGGGTGCTCTGGTATGCACCGTTCGTGATGGGATAATTATTCGAGTTTGTATTGCCAGTAACGATTGGATTCCCTGACGAATCAACTATGATTCTCCCAGGAGACACCCCACCAGAATCTCCCAGGAAAGTAGCGAATATGAGCGATGAACCGTCTGAGGTCATCTTCACTACAAAATTACCAGAATCTATGCCATGCGTTGTATCATAGGCCCCTACAGTTGAAGGAAAATCTGAAGATGCAGTGGAACCATAAATAAAGATATTTCCATCATCGTCGACTGCAGGTGGCACGCTTGAATCGCGATTTCTTCCTCCGATGTAGGTGCTGAAGAAGAGTTCCGGATCGATTACCAAAGGTAATTTGGTATCATACTCCCCGACAGCGAAAACGGCCGTCATATCATCGATCAGCTGGTACTTGGTAGGAATCTCAATGCGTCCAAGGGGTGTGTCCTGGTATGAGTATGGGGCTCTGTCGACCACTGCCCCGACAGCGGTACAAATCTGAAGATCACCTGTTCTGCTATCGATGACAAGGCCCTCAACACCCTCGAACGAGAACTCAATGCATCTCGGATCTGCCCCGGGAGCCACGAGGAGGTCGTACTTGAGACCATGCTCCCCGAGATAGAACTTGCAGTCGATACCATCGTATACAGAGGGATATTTGATAATACGGTAGTTGGAAGCCCCGGTGACCCATTCGTCTGGATCGTTGCCAATGAAGTAGTTGTTTTTATGAGCGAGCGAGTCAACCCCGATAGGCGAGACGGAGTTCGCCCCCTTAAAAGCCACGCGGAACATCACGCCCTGGTCGATGCCCTCAGGTCGATAGTCGTAATCCATCCATCCGTCTCCGAGGGCTACCGACAGGGGCGAGCCCTGGCAGTAGAACAGGCCCGCCCCCTTGCCCTTCTGGCCTTTGTTCTCGGTGAAGTACCCGTCGATGTTGGAGAGGAGCTCGCCAGCGTCTGGTGTTGGTTTGATCGTGGGGCTGTCGAAGTTCTTTGTGGACGGCAGGGAGACCGAGGTGTCTTCACCCACGTCCACCCCCTGGACCAAGGGGCCAAGGCTCATCATGACAGCGACGAGCAACGCGGCAGCGCGCTTCAACATGGACCCCCCTAGACTCTCCCTTCTTCCCATCCCCTGCGTGAAGAGAGTGATTATTGACAAGGTACATCACCCCTTTTTAAATGTTTCATCCCCACACCGACCCACTTGTGAAGATATCTCGGGTGGCGTACTTAAGCACGCCATCGTCCGTGAAACCAAGGGTCAGCGTCTCGTCCACGTCGTAATTTATGACAGCTGCCCTCAGCGCATTCTTGGTCCCTTTCCCACTCTTCCTCCGTGGTCCACCTACCACCATAATATCTCCCCTGCACCCGACCCTTGCCGGGTCGCAAATACATGATTGGCGCAAATATATATGGAGATTGGAGAGAACGGGGATGTCGTGCACTAGAGGTCATCTGGCACGGGTTCACCATGTCGCCATCCAATACCATCATCTTTAAATCGATGTTTACCATCGGGAGGATGCTCAGGTGTCCAGATGTACGAATCCATGACCCGTGACCTTGCTCCGCTCTCGCTTTCCATCTTGGCGGTAGTCATAGTCCTC
>JAUVEQ010000007.1 GCA_030594725.1 Methanobacteriota archaeon | reverse complement strand
TCGGGGGAGGGGGCGTCGGGGTCGTCCCGCTTCTTGACGATCGCCGCCAACCGGTCCACCAGGGACTTCTTCCGGGGTCCCGCGAGCAGGGCCGCGTCCAGCACGTCCCCGAGGGTGGCGGCCGGGATGATCTCGATCTTGTCCTTGTACTTGGACTGCAGCATCAGGTCCTTTATGTTCATCGCGGGCACGATGACCCTCTTGATGCCCACCGCGGCGGCGGCCTCCACCTTGGCGGTGACGCCGCCAACGGGCAGCACCTGTCCACGGATTGAGAGGGACCCGGTCATCGCCAGGCTCTGGTCCACCTCCACCTCCTCCAGGGCGGAGATGACGGCGGTGGCGATGGATATGGAGGCCGAATCGCCCTCCACTCCCTCGTAGGTGCCTATAAACTGAATATGAATGTCATATTTTCGGATGTCCTGCCCGGTGTACTTCTTGATGAGTGCGCTGACGTTCATCACCGCCTCCTTGGCGATCTCGCCCAGCTTGCCCGTGGCGATGATGCGGCCCTCGGACGAGGACGATGATATTGTGACCTCCGCCATGATCGGCATGACGACGCCCGCGATCTCGGACACGCCCGCGTCCTGGGCGCCCATGACGGCCAGGCCGTTGACCCGGCCGACCTCGAAGCCCTCGATGACGTAGCTCTTGTACTCCAGCTTCCGCTCGATGAACTGGTCGGCGATCTGCTGCTCCAGGCTCCGGGCGATCTTCTTCGCGTCCTGGACGTGCTCCGGGGTCACCAGCTCGGCTTTGCCCTCGCTGGCGATGTCGCCGGCGGTGCGCACGAGACCGCCGAGCTCGCGAAGGCGCAGGGTGAGCTTGCCCGAGGTGCCGGACCGGCGCTGGGCCTCCAGAAGGACCTCGGCCACGGCGGGTTTGCTGAAGTGGGGGATCTTGCCGTCCTTGTGGACCTCTTGGGTGATGAAGCGCACCATCTTGGCCCGGTTGGACGGGGTGTCGTTCATGGTGTCGCGCACGAACACCTCGTAGCCGTAGCCGCGGATGCGGGACCGGAGAGCGGGGTGCATGCCGCCGAGGGCGTCCATGTTGCCAGCCGCCACCATGACGAAGTCGGTGGGCACCGCCTCGGTCTTGACCATCGCACCGGAGCTGCGCTCCGACTGGCCCACTATGGAGAACTCACCCTCCTGCAGGGCGGTGAGCAGTGACTGCTGCGACTCGATGCGCAGCATGTTGATCTCGTCAATGAACAGCACGCCCTTGTTGGCCTTGTGGATGGCTCCAGCCTCCACCCGGTCGTGGGAGGGTGTCTCGAGGCCGCCCGACTGGAAGGGGTCGTGCTTCACGTCCCCCAGCAGGGCTCCGGCGTGGGCGCCCGTGGCGTCGATGAAGGGCGGCATGTCGTCGGGGTCGTTGGTGATGAGCAGCTTGGGTACCACTGCGACCTCGCCCTTGCCCGCGGACCATCGCATGAACACCAGCACGATGATGGCGGCCAGGATGCCCCAGAACAGCACGGTCGTGTCGAAGTACAGCTCGCCGTCCTCGCCCCGCTTGAAGGCGAAGAGGACGAACATTATGAGGATGAGGGCCACGAAGACGATGAAGACGGACTGGCGCTCCTTCTTCCGTTGAAGGGCCTCGGCCTTCTGGGCGGCGACTATCTCCTTGCCCTTGCCCGCGGGGACGACCCTTATCTTGGGCTGGTTGGCGTCCTCGGGGTTGTGGTAGCAGATGACGTCCTGGAGCTCGCCCCGGGGGAGCATCTCGATCATGGAGTTGGCCAGCATGGACTTGCCCGTGCCGGGCGAGCCGATGAGCATGACGTGACGCGTCTGCTCCGCGGCCTTGCGGACCACCTCGACGGCCCGCTCCTGGCCGATCACCTGGTCCACCTGGCGTTCGGGTATCTTCACATCGGAGGTGTCCGTGAAGCGCTGCCGGTCCACCCACTTATCGATAGGCTCGTGGGTGAGCTCTTCGCTGGCCTTCTCGTCCAGTTCCTCCTCTTTCAGCTCTTCATCCAAACGAACCACTCACTGGGGACCTCGATTATGTTACCGTCCTTATTTAAGCCTATTCCCAAGCATTTCAGTGATAGGAAAGAACGCCTTCTGGTATCTTCCAGTGTCCATTCCCCCTTTTAACCTTTCTGATTCGTTCGGTCAGAACCATTTTTTAATACGTGAGCCCTTGCAAGGTGGGGAGTTCCCATGGCAGACACCGAGATGCTGTACATGCCGGACATCGAGTCCAACTACGTTCGCGAGTTCCAGGCCAGGGTCGTCAAGCGCAAGAAGGACTACATTATGCTAGACCGCAGCGCCTTCTATCCCGAGGGGGGTGGCCAGCCCAGCGACACCGGGCGCGTCGAGTGGGAGGGTGGCTCGGCGGAGGTGACCTTCGTCCAGAAGAAGGGTATCGTCAAGCACATAATAGAGGGGGACCCCCACTCGGTGCCGGACGAGGTGACGGGCCTCCTGGACTGGGACAAGCGTCACGCGCACATGCGCATGCACACCGCCCAGCACCTGATATCCGCCGTCATACTGGAGCTGTACGGCGCCCACACCGTGGGCAACCAGCTGTACGCCGACCGGTCGAGGATCGACTTCGACCGGGCCCGTCTCGCGGACGAGGACCTGGAGAGGGTCAAGGCCCGCTTCGACGAGCTCGTGGACCAGGCCATACCCGTGTCCGTCTACGAGATGGACCGGAAGGAGATGGAGGAGCGGGTCAAGGTGGGCCGGGCACAGCTGGACCTCCTGCCCTCGTCCATAACCCGCCTGCGGGTGGTGGACATCGAGGGCTACGACCTGTGCCCCTGCGCCGGGACCCACGTCCGGAACCTATCGGAGCTCGGACACCTGGTACCCCTGGGCCGCGAATCCAAGGGGGCCCAGAAGGAGAGGGTCCACTTCACCCTTGAAGAGATCTGAGAGAAGGGATGGAGGCCTGGGCCCGGGCTCGGGCGTTGGAACACGGGGGCCAGAAGCCCCCGATGAGGACCGTTCTCCCAAGAAGGGTCCTGCTCTGCATGATACCCCCGGCAGACTTCAGGACACCAATGACCCCAATCGGCTAGTAGGTACGCTGGTATAAAAACGTGTTGGAGTGGTTTACTACCATGTATCGAGGGGTTTTCCGAGGGTGCCCAAGACGGGTCTTGACCGTGTCATTGTGTCCCGTGTTAGCTCATCCCGTGGACCTTCGGGTCACACGCCCCACGAGCATCCTCGTCCGGTCCCCGAGGTCCTTGAACCGCCGCTTGGGATCGATGCGTTCCCTGTACCTCATGAACAGGACCGCCAGCACGACGACCGCAAGGGCCAGGACCAGCCACCACGTGACCCCGCCACCACCGGTGTCGGAGGTATTGTCATCCACTACCTGGCTCTGCTCGCCCAGCTCGATCCGGGTCATGTTGTAGGCCAGGTGCGGTACGATCAGCGTGCCCCCGCCGTAGTCCAGGCTGGGGGGCAGGACGGTCCAGGGTTCGGTGTATGCGTGATAGTAACCATTGTGCAGGTCGGGGGGTTCGACGAGCAGGGCGCCCGTTCCCGATGACATGTGGGCCACCACCGAGGCGATGTACTCGATGCGGACCTCCATGTAGTTGTGGACCTGGGTGGGGTTCTGCATCTTGACGCCACGGCCCATGACGCCGACGGCCCAGTACTGGCCCTCGTTACCGCTTGCGGTCACCGTTCCCTTCCGCACGCCGGTGAAGGAGGGGCTCATGTCCCCCTGCTGGTCGACGCTTCCGTCCGCGCCGAAGTCCACCGTCCAGGTCAGGGTGCCCACGCTCTTGTCCCTGAGGTTGGCGGTGGGGAAGATGACCACCACGTCCACCGACTCGGTGCCCTCGGGTATCCATATCAACTTGGTCTGGTTGGCGCTGTAGGGCTGGAAGAAGGCCGACTCGCTCTCGGTGAACCGGCCCCACTCGCCCTCCCACGAGGCGTACATCTGGTCGGCGGCGACCTCCTCTTCTCCCTCCTCGAGGGATTCGGCGTAGGCCTCCAGCGCATCCGCCACCGTGACGTCCGTGCCCGGATTGTCCATGCGGAGCTGCTCGAGGGCCAGGGCCACTGCCACCGCCCGCTCGGCGTTGACCAGGCCGTATCCCTGCACGTAGTCGATGGGCTCGCCGTCCAACCCGTAGCCGTCCAGCTCCTCATCGTGCTCGGGGATGCCCGTGCCACCGGAGGCGCCGCCCCACAGATAGTCGGCGGTGGACTCGATGATCCACTCCACCTCGTGGATGCGGGTGTCCTCCCGCTCGAACCAGTCACCGGGATCGCCGCTGTGGTCCTCGTGCTTCTCGGAGATCCTCAAGCCGGGAGCGGCCTGCCACAGCAGGGCCACGAGACCCGCCAGATGGGGGGTGGACATGGAGGTGCCGGAGATGGCAAGGTAGTAGGGGTTATTGTTGGAGCCCACGTAGGACCCGGCGCTGATGATGGTGCGACGCGCAGCTGCGCTCCAGATGGTGACACCGGGAGCGCCCACGTCGGGGTAGGTGTGGCTGAGGCCCCGCTTGCCCCGGGAGGAGAAGTCCGCCACTCCCGAGCCGTCCCGCTCGAAGGCGGCGCACATGAGTGCCACGGGGCTGTTGCCTTGACCGGAGGTGGTCAGCTCGTTGCCCTCCGGGTCCTGGCGGCCGTCGTTGCCCGCGGACCAGGTGCTGACCACGTTGTTCTCGAAGGAGATGGCGTTGATGAGCGCGATCAGGGCCTTCTGGGGATCATACTCCTCGACGGTGGTGTGCCATGAGTTGGTGTACACGCGTATGTTGTGGGGGTTGTTCCCGGGGCGTGAGTTCTGCCACACCCAGTCCAGGGAGCCTATGTAACCCGCGCTGTTGTCGGTGTCGATGGTGATGCCGATCAGATTGGCGCCGGGAGCGACCCCACGACGGGCGCCTGCGGAGGCGTCGCCGTTCCCCGCCACGGTCCCCGCCACGTGGGTCCCATGGCCGTAGCCCAGGTCGCTGTTCTCCGTCTCGTAGTAGGGGCCGTCCCCCGTGTCCGAGCGAAGGTTGAAGAGGGTCTTGATGCCGTAGTCCAGGTCGGGATGGCTCGCATCGATGCCAGTGTCCACCACGACGGCGGTCACGCCGGTCCCGTCGATGGGGGCGCTGGGGGTGCTCATCTGCTGCTGCACAACGGTCGCCCACACCCGGCTCGCGTTGATCACGCGGGTGCCCACCTCCATGTCGTGAACGAGGGGCAGGTCGGGCTCCACGTACCAGGTCCTGCCCGAGTCGACAAGCCGCCAAACCGAGCCTACGGGGCCCTCCACGTGGCAGGCGTCGATACCCACCCATCGATGGACCAGACGAAGGCCCAACCGGTCGAGCAGGGCGCGGTCCGCGTCGTCGGTGCCGTCACGGAACTGCACGATGACGGACACGGTATCGTCGTATCCCAGGGGTCCCAGGGTGTTCAGGAGCTGGGGAGGGTAGGGTCGGCCGTCCCTGTGAGCCTGGACGAGCCATTCCCGGTCCCCGAGGGGGACCCTCTCGGCCGCCCTCACGGGCCATTCAAGGTCGGTCCCCGTCACCGTCACCTCCGCCTCCCCTGCATCCCGGTCTCGGGGCAGGAGGGCCGGCCTGTCCACGGGTATCGCCACGGAGACCGTGGGAAGTGCCAACACCGCGACCACCAGGATCGCGATGATGGTCTTGGCGGTGGACCCGGTTACCCTGAACATCGCATCAGCTCTCCAGTGTCCCCTTTCAGGACATTCCGGTTATATCTATGTTCTCCCGTGGGCGGGCGCAACGTAACCACCAGGCCGCCGCCAAGCAAGGACATGCGAAGGCTTTATTGTCTCCCGCGGCGCTGCATTCCAGCGTGTTCTCCAGGACCTGGAAGCCCATCATCCATCTGCCAAGGTACGCCCAGATCCTCGAGGTGGAGCGATGGCCCCAGTACATCCACGCCCGCAGCATGCCCGTCGATTTCGATCCCGCGGCGGACACCGGGACCCTGTGGGCCGTCCACGACGGGGCGGTGGAGCTCCTGAGGACGTCGGGGGCCCTGGATGCGAGGCCCGGAGAGGGAGCCGCGCCCCCCGAGCCCGTTCAAGGGAGCCTGCTGGACCTCAAGATCGTCCTGGCGGACCGCCTGGAGGCGGAGTGCCAGCTGTGCGAGCGCCGCTGCAAGGCCGCGCGGGCGGAGGGCAAGGCCGGGACCTGCGGCGTGGTGGAGACCCGGGTGTCGTCCTCCTTCATGCATCACGGGGAGGAGTACGAGCTCGTCCCCTCCCACACCATATTCTTCTCAGGGTGCAACCTGGAGTGCCAGTTCTGCCAGAACCACGACATCTCCAGAAGGCCCCTGTCCGGTGCGCGCGTCACCCCGGAACTGGGCGCCCAGCTCATCCACGAGGAGGAGATGGGCTCTCGCAACGTCAACTGGGTGGGGGGCGACCCCATCCCCAACGTGCCCTTCATCCTCAAGGTGCTGCGGGTCGTCGACAGCCCCCGGCCCCACGCCCAGGTCTTCAACTCCAACATGTACATGACCGAGGAGACCCTGAAGCTCCTCGACGGCACCATGGACCTGTACCTGGCGGATTTCAAGTACGGCAACGACGAGTGCGCCGAGCGACTATCCCGTGTCGAGAACTACTTCGCCGTGGTCTCGCGCAACCACAAGCTGGCGTCGGAGCAGGCCGAGCTGCTCGTCCGGCACCTCGTCCTGCCGGGCCACGTGGACTGCTGCTCCATCCCGGTGCTGGACTGGCTCCGGGAGAACATCGGGCCCCTCCGGGTCAACGTGATGGACCAGTACAGGCCAGCGTACAGGGCGAGGGAGCACGAGGACATCAACCGCAGGCCCACCACCGCCGAGTTCCTGAAGGCGTACAACCACGCGGCCGCCCTTGGCCATGTGGGCCTCGACTGAGCGAGCAAGCTCCCCCCTTCCTTTCACTATTGGTTCTCTTTCCCATAGCTTGAAATACCGAGGGGTGGAATCGAGTGCTGGGAGGACACCTCTTGAAGATAGGGTTGATAGGTTGTGGCGCAATCGGAAGGACCATCGCAGTCGCGATGGACCATACCGAGGCCATCACCGCCATCTTCCTGTTCGACCGCAGCGAGGAGTCCGCCCGTTCCCTCGCGACCCGGCTGGAGAAGGCGGTCCACGTCAACTCCATCGAGGTACTCATCAACAACTGCGAGCTGGTGGTGGAGGCCGCATCCCAGGCCGCGGTCCAGGAGTTCGCCCCCCAGGTGCTCTGGGCGGGAAGGGACCTGCTGCTCATGTCCGTGGGTGCCCTCGCCGACGACAAGCTTGCCGATCACCTGCGCAAGATCGCCCGCGAGAAGAAGTGCAAGATCTACATCCCGACGGGGGCGATAGCCGGGGTGGACGGGGTGCGCTGCGCCGCCGAGGGACGCATCGACGAGGTAACACTGGAGACCCGCAAGCCGCCGCGTGCCCTGGTGGGAAACGATACCGTCGAGCAGATGGGCATAGACCTGGACGCCCTCGAGGAGGAGGTGGTGCTCTTCGACGGCACCGCCCGCCAGGCATGCAAGGACTTCCCGCAGAACATCAACGTGGCCGCCGCGCTGTCCCTTGCCGGGGTGGGCTTCGACGGGACCAAGGTCCGAATAATCGCGGACCCCAACGTAAGCACCAACCAGCACACCATCACCCTGAAGGGAAGCTTCGGGGAGATGAGCAGCTGGGTCTCCAACTATCCCTGTCCCGATAACAAGAAGACCTCATACCTGTCCGCGCTGGCGGCCATCTCGATGGTCCGGAAGATATCCAGCGGGTTCTGGGTGGGTTCATAGGAGTGTATGGCGATGGTAAACGAGCCAACCAAGAGGGTCAAGAAGAAGATCGTCCTTCTGGGCGACCCAGCCGTGGGCAAGACCAGCATGATCCGCCGATTCGTCCTGAACACCTTCGACGATAAGTACGTCAGCACCATCGGGGCCCGGGTCTCCAAGAAGGAGGTCCAGGTCCCCACGATGGTTTACAACGTCAAGATGGACATGATGATCTGGGACCTGATCGGCTCCAAGGAGGCGTCCCGCCTCCACGAGATGTACTACAGGGGTGCCGACGGCGCCATCGTGGTGGCGGACGTCACGCGCCTGTCCACCATCGAGAACTTCGACATGTGGGTCAACTCCTTCCGGTCCGCCATGGGCGACAAGACGGTGCTCATGGTGTACAACAAGACGGACCTCGAGGGCTACTGGACCATGGACGAGCACGGCATGGAGGCCATGGCGGCCAAGCACGATACCATCTACTACAAGACCTCGGCCAAGACGGGCGTGAACGTGGAGATCGCCTTCTATCGCCTCGCCGAGCTCATGCTGGAGCACGACCACAAGAAGAGGTACCCTCAGAAGGGCTAGCGCCCTAACCTATCGGTCAGCACGACCTCCATCTTCGTCTTGATATCCGCCAGCTCCTGGGTCGACCCATCCCACTCGTACAGGATGTCGTGGAACTGCTCGTCGATCTCGTGGAGCACGTCGGACATCGTGTCCCGCCGGGCGTCGGCGTCCTTGCGGGTCGTCATGAACCCCATGTTGAGGTAGTTGGTGTACTCCAGCAGCACGTCGTAGCCCATCACGTTGAGCTTGGTGGGCATGGACTTGCTGGGGTCCGCCATCGACCTCCGGACCGCCCCCACGCACTGGTCCACCCAGTTCTGCAGCAGGTTATCGTCTATGGAGGGTTCGAGCCTGGAGGTCTGGTGGGCCACCAGGCGACCGTCACGGTGGAACAGGAACAGCTCGTCGGGCAGCACGGCCTCCTCCTGCCCGGTGGAGACGAGGTGGCCGATGTAGCGCTTCACGTCCTTGAACTGGTCCACGTCCCCGTCCCAGTCCTCCAGGACGAGCTGGTACTGTCCGACGATGTAGGAGAGGATGTTCTTCATGCCCTGACGCAGCACCGCCGACTCGTCACCGGAGATGATGGTGGCCAGGTTCACCCGGCCCTTTCCCTCCACCAGGATGCTCAGGCTCCCGTACCTGAGCTGGTCCAGGGTGCCCCTCTCCTCGTCGATGAGGGTGTCGGTGACGAAGCTCTGCACCGCCGTGAGCATCCCCGTCATGATGTCCTTGTCCCGCTCGGGCTTGAGGCGCCGGGAGTTGTGGGTTATCAGCCGGCCGTCCTCGTAGATAAGGAAGGCCTCCTCGATCTTGAACCGGGCCCGGAGCTTGCGGGTCTGGGTGTCAACGTACTTGCTCTCCGTCGACCGGGACCACATCCGGGCCAGGGCGTAGTATAATATGTTGAATATGCCCAGGACCAGGAACGGGGCCGCGATGCCGGTGACGAGCTCCGGCCGGACCTCGGTCTCCATCAACAGACGCCAGGTTATGTCCCCCTCCGCCGCGACGGGCTGGGCGAGGATGATGAAGTCGTCCACGTCGTCCACATTGAAGTTGTGCTCCCATTCGCGGACGCGGGTGGCGTTGGCCTCGATTATGGCGTCGGCCAGGGTGTCCCCACGGTACAGCGTCACGTTGAACAGGATGTTGTCCTCGGTGCCCACGAACAATCGGTCAAGGCCCGTAAGGTTCAGAGGGTCCTTGCTCTTGAAGTTCTTGAACAGCTCCGGGGAGGTCTCGGTGAGGTCGCGGCCCGAGGCGTCCTCCATCATGTCCTGGACAGGAGGCGCCAGCAGGATGAAGGCCAGCGTGAAGGCCACGATCGCGGTGGTCATGGCGCCCCTCTTGGAGGACTCCAGGAAACGGAACCTGTCGGCCAGGTCCTTGCGGAAGCCCCCGATCAGGATGGAGAACAGCACCTCCTCGACGCCGATCAGGACGATGAGCAGGCTGATGGGGACGAGGACCTCGAGGAGGTTGAAGTACCCGTCCCGAGTCTCGTCCATGTTGTCGATGACGGTGCGGATGACGAACAGGAGGACCACTATGACCTCCAGGATGTACAGGACGATCTTGCCAGACTCCAGCTTGTCCGTCCAGTCGCGCGTCGGGTCCTTCCTCCGCTTGGACCCGATCTTGCGCGTTTCCCTTGCCATCCCACGACCACCTTGGCAGGGAAGGCGCAGGTGGCCATAAAGGGTTTGCGCCCCCTTTACCTTCCCTGAAACAGGGGTTCGCCCCGAGGAAAACCAAGACGCAATCCTTAAGGCGTACAACGTACCATCGAGTATCGTGAGCGAGTGCCAGGCCCCTACACAATGTGTAGGGTCCCTAAAAAACCGTACAATAGTGTATATAAAGGGTCGGCAAGAATGGACGCAAGGAGAGAGGTTGTACCAGGTGGTCGGGTATCAATGAGGATAAATCCGTCCGGTAACCGGTTGTGGGCCGTCGTCATCGTCGTCCTATTCATCATCGCCCCACTGGCAGCGCTTTCCACCAGTGGTGCGGATGCTGAGCAACCGACCTACGGATGGCGCGTCACCTACAGCCCTGGCGACGAGACCAACGTCACCCTGTTCATCGGGCCCGACAACGTACCCCTGGCCACCTGGGAGGACGAGAACGGCAAGCTCCACCTCTCCCGGCTCAACCTCACCGCCGACACCAAGATCGGCGTCGAGCTCTCCAACCTGCCCAGGGTCGCCCCCGAGCCCATCGATGGTATGGTCGATGTGGTCGCCATGGACGCCAACGGCCTTCTCCACGTGGTGTGGGAGGACGGCAACGGCGGCGTATGGCACAAGACCTACGACGACTTCGGCAACGTGCTCTCCAGCAACCACAGGCTCAGCGCCACCGACGTCACCGCCTCCGCCCCCGCCATAGCTGCCACCGTCTCTGAGGACGGGGCCGCGGCATGGATAACCTGGGTCGAGGACAAGGACCGGGTCGGCACCCACATCAGGCTGGTCTCCATCAGCAGCAGCGGCAGCATCCTCACCTCTGACTTGGTGGACGGCATCCTTGACGAGTTCGGTCCGTCCGCGGTCGACGTGGCCCTCGATCTGGACAACGAACCCCACGTGACCTTCATCGCTGAGGACGGCGATTACTGGGCCGTCCCCGATGGCGAGGACGGTTTCGACATCCACAAGGTCCACGGACCCGACGAGGGCACGCTGCCCATCATCCTGCCCGTACCCGGAGGCGTTCCGACGGCGGTCTGGATTCATGGCTCTATCCCTGATGTGAACCTATGGCAAAGATCGCTGGATGCCGAGGGCCTCGGCGATAAGTTGAACATCACCAATGATAAGGGACAGGGGTGCTTCGTCGAATACATCAAGGCATCCGACCTGGCCACTGTTATCAATGGTGGATACCTAGCCATCGGGCCATATTATGAGATGGTATCCTTCCTTTTCGCCAACGAGGATGACGAGCTCGAGGCCGTCTTCAGCTATTGGTTCCATCAGGGCCACCCGACCACCGCTGATTCGATGTCCACCGCTACCGACCACCGGGGCCAGACCTACAAGGCCCTGGCGGACTACCTCTACGGCCCGGATCTCTCTATCCGCTTCTGGATCATCGATCGGGCTCCGGACGTCACGCTCCGGAGACCCAACTCCATCGACCCGCTGGAGCCCGTGCTGCTCCGGGCGGGCACCACCCATGAGACCTCCCTGCTCGTGGAGTCCGTCGTGGGCTACTCCCAAAGGGTCCAGGTGAGCATCGTTGATGGCCTCCAAACTCCCTTCGGGGCCGAGATCGTTGGCGACGGCATCATCGAGATGGAGGGCGGCGAGACCGCCAGGATCAACATCAGGATCATCGCGTCCATGACCGCCTCGGCGGGCCAAGGGACCACCATCACCGTGACCGCCCATCCCGAGGGATGGCCCGATGCCGTCACGTCCATCGACATCCCGGTGCAGATACCCGACGTCCAGCCCTTCATCATCCGGGCTCCCCACGAACCCGTCCTCGCCCTTCCGGGCACCAGCGTCCCGGTCACGCTGTCCATCGAGAGCTGGTCCGACGACGACGAGCTGGTGCAGATCGAGATCGACGTGCCCCGCGGCTGGACCGCGGAGGCCCCGGCCAGGACGAACCTCCCGGCGGGCGAGACCGTCGATGTGGAGATCGAGATAACCGCCCCCGAGGGCATCGCGGCGGGGACCGAGGTGGTCCTCCAGATAGGCGGTGCCACCGTCGACGGTGACGAGGGTGCGGGAGCGGTGCTGCCCGCGATAGTCATCCCCCACACCGCCGTCAGGATAGACCTGGGCACCGGCATCAAGGTGGTCGCCCCCGACGGGGGCAGCAACCTCGAGGCGATGGTGAGCAACACCGGGAACGAGCCCGTGACGGTGCATCTGTACGCTCAGGCCAGCAGCGAGGGATGGACCGCCGTGGTGACCCCTCCGTCCCTCACCCTCACCCCCGGCTCCGACGCGCCCGTGCTCGTCCACGTTACGGTTCCCACGGGAGCCTCGCATCAGACCCAGTCACAGGTCATGGTGGTCGTGGCCAGCGAGGCCGGGCCCACCCTTGACGTGGGCTTCTTCACTGCCAGCGTGGGTCTTCGGGTCACCGACCACGGGCTGTTCGTACCGAAGTCCACCATCCTGATGGATGGGACCACCGAGATCTACCTCGAGATAACCAACGGGATCAACGCCATAGAGGAGATCACCCTCGAGTTCCTCGGCCTCCCGGAGGATTGGAAGGCGAGCACCGGCATCCCCGGTCCGATATATCTCTCCCCGGGCGAGACCCGGGCGATGTCAGTGACCGTCACCGCCCCTCGTGATTCCGACCCCGAGGTCGTCCCCATCGGCATTCAGGTCCGGGGCACCCCGGGACCCGTCACCGCCTGGTGCGACATCCACGTCCCCCAGGTCTTCAACGTGGACCTGGCCATCGATGAGACCACCATGACGCTGACCCCCCCGGGCACCGTCGTGTTCCCCTTCGAGATACACAGCGTCGGCAACAGCCCTGGAGACGTTCGCCTGGCCCTGGAGGGCCTTCCCTTCGGCTGGGACTACACCTTCCAGACCCCCGGGGGAGAGCCCTCGGTGACCTTCCCCCTGGATGTGGACGAACGGCAGGCGGCATACCTGGCCCTCAAGGTGCCCGAAAGCGCCGACGCGAACGCCTATGCCGTAGAACTGGTGCTCTGGAGCCACGAGGGAGGTCAACTCCTCCGCCAGACCCTCTACGTCCGCCTCCGGTTCCCCGACCTGGCCGTCCTTGATTTCACCCTCCTGCCCGTCAAGCCCGAGGAGGGGAAGCCCGTCACCATCCGGGCCCACGTTCTGAACCTGGGCATGGCCGACGCCGAGGACGTGACCGTGGTCCTCAAGGACGGGAACACCGTCCTCGACCGGGACACCCTTTCCATCGTGCCCAGCATGGGCCAGCTCGAGGTCGTCCTGTACTGGATCCCCGAGCAGGGCCGGCGGACGCTGGTGCTCCAGGTGGACCCCTCCAACGATATCCGCGAGCGCAGCGAGGTCAACAACATTGTCAAGCGCCATGTGGATGTGGCCGCCGTCGACGAGCCCGTTGTCCCGGTCGGCGTGGTCCAGGCATCCGTGGCGGTGGCGCTGACCGTCTCCATCATCGGACTGGTGGGCGGCACCGAGGTGGGCAGGTACGCCTTCCTCACCCTCATCTTCCTCCCCCTCTACACCAAGATCAAGAAGGACCGGGTCCTGGACCATTACCTGCGTGGTAAGATCCATGGTTATATAATCGCGAATCCCGGGGAGCACTACAACGCCATCAAGGACCAGCTGGAGATCACGAACGGAGCCCTGTCGTACCACCTGCGGGTGCTGGAGCGGGAGGGCTACGTCAGGTCCCGTATGGACGGCATCTTCAAGCGCTTCTATCCCGCGGACATGAAACTGCCCACCACGCAGCGCAACATCA
The DNA here is from genome assembly GCA_030594725.1 of Methanobacteriota archaeon. Taxonomy (GTDB): domain Archaea; phylum Thermoplasmatota; class DTKX01; order DTKX01. Next base: position 6,662 of record JAUVEQ010000007.1, on the reverse strand, counting down.
GCTCCTTCCAGGAGGTCATACTGACCATCGTGAAGAACAACCAGGGCCTCTCCCAGAAGGACATCGCGAAGCGCATCGGGGCCAGCTCCCAGGTCATCAACTACCACATCAAGATCATGGAGGAGGCCGACCTCATCAAGGTGGACAGGACCCGGCGGAAGAGCCGCGTGTACGCCACGGACACCCCTACGGCCGTCCCCGCCATGGACTGATCGAGCGGTCTGTCCCGGTCGGTCCCTGCTCCCGTTCCGTCCTCACCAGTACGCCAGGTCCGAGATCCCCAGCTCCTCCAGCTTCTCGGAGGTCGGTCGGCCGTCCGCGTCCCATCCCCGCTCGCTGTAGTAATCGTCGAGCATCAGCTGCAGCTCCTCCTCGGTCACCAGGTGACCCTTGGCGGGACCCTCCTTGATGGGCTCGTGCATCACCCTGTGGGGCAGGGTGTCGTCCTTCCTCGAGAAGCCCTCGCGGTAGTTGAACAGGCGCCGCAGGTTGGTCACCCTCTCGCCCACCCGGAACATCTCCTCTTCGGACAGTACCTGGCCGGTCACGAGACGGACCGCGTCCGCCAGGTCGGCGTTGCCGTACATCCGGCGGGAGAACTTGCACACCCCGAGGCAGTCGTAGAAGGCCATCAGGTCCTCCAGGTGCATCACCATCTCGCCACGGCCCTCCGCGGAGAACCTGTCCACGCCCTCGAAGGGACCGAACTTGCCGTTGAGGTCCACCAGGTATGCCCCCGACTTCAGGTGGTCGGCGCCCCTGGAGCTGACCGCGAAGCCCAGGGCCAGGGTCTTGAGGCCACGGACGTCGTACGCCGGGGGCTCCTGACCCTTCACGTGGATGGCGAACTCCTCCGAGCCCTGTCCCACGATGGCCGAGGCCTTGGCCACGCCCTCGGCCAGCAGGTCCCCGATGCCCTCCCTGTGTGCTATGCGGCGGAGGAGCTCCGGGGCGCAGGCCGGGTTGTGGAAGCCCACGTCCATGCCCCCCAGGTCGAAGGTGGTGAGCAACCCCTTCTCCGATGCCTCCATGGTCCACCCCATCACGACCCCGGATGACAGGGTGTCCATGCCGTAGACGTCGCACAGCTCGTTGAGGTGGGCGAGGAGTTCCGGGTCCGGGTTGCATATCTCCCCGCCCAGGGAGTAGATGGTCTCGTACTCGACGCCGTCGACCACCGTCCCGCCGTAGGGACCGTCCTCGATCTTGACCAGCTTGCCGCAGGGCTTCATGCATCCGTGGCAGGCCTTGCTCCGCACCCCGTAGATGGGAGCCCAGTGCTGGGGCACGATCCGTTCCCGGTCGTGGTAGATGGACTCCTGCCAGTTCCGGGTGGGGAAGGTGCCCTTCTCGGTGTTGATCCAGTCGGTGAAGCCGCCGGTCCCGTTCCTCCTCATGTCGTCCCAGGACCTGTCCGCGGCCAGCTTGTCGTGGTTGGACTCCAGGAGCGACGGGAGCTCGTCCTCGTGGGCGATCCGGAACCGCTTGGTCCCCCGGACGGCGATGGCCTTGACCATCTTGGAGCCCATCACCGCCCCGATGCCGGAGCGTCCGCTCTGCCGGTCGTCACAGTCCACGCAGGCGTACTTGACCATGTTCTCGCCGGCCACGCCGATGGTGGCCACGGCGAAATCGTGGCCCATCTCGCGGCGGAGGTCCTCGGAGGTCTGCCGGGTGTCCCGGCCCCACAGGTCCGAGCTCGGGCGGAGGGTGACCTGGTCGTCGTCAACGACCACGGTCACGGGCTTGACGGAGCTTCCAGTGATGACGATGGCGTCGTAGCCCGCGTGGTGGGTGGTCATCCCCAGGCGCCCTCCCATGGTGGCGTCGCCGATGGTGCCAGTAAGGGGGCTTCGGGCCGTGAAGGTGCACTTGCCCGGGGTGATCAGGGGGACCCCGTTGACGAGTCCCGGAGTGAACACCACCGCGTTGTCGGGTCCCAGCGGGTCCGCCCCCGCCGGCACCAGGGTGTAGACCAGGTATGCGCCCAGACCGGCGCCGCCCAGCCACAGGCGGGCGACCTCGGGGTCCATGGGCTTCCGCAGCACCTCGCCCGTGGACACGTCCACGTGCAGGATGTGGCCGGCGTATCCCCTCACTCGCACACCTCCTCGATCTGGGTGCGGATGAGCTCGAAGTCCTTCCATGTGGCTTCCCGGTACTCGATGGCCTCCAACTTGCAGTACTTGACACAGACGGGCTCGCCCCCGCACAGGTCGCACTTCCAGGCCTTCTCCCCCTCGTCGGACCAGATGACGTGGAACGGACAGGCACGGCCGCAGGAGCCGCAGGCGATGCAGGCGTTGTTGTCGATCAGAATGGCCCCCGTGGGAGCCACCGCGATGGCGTCCGCGGGACACACCTCGATGCACTCCAGTTCGCATCCCTCGCCGTGGGTGCAGACCACCACCAGGTCCAGGTCGATGCAGCGCTTCTCGAGACGGAGGTTGGCCCGCGCGGGGGTCAGGCCATGACCGTGGGTGACGGTGCATGCCATCACGCAAAGACCGCAACCGGAGCACTTCTCGGGGACGGGGACAAGGACCTTCACCATGGTATCGACCACATCCCGAATGGAGGGGCCGGGTTATAGGTTTCACGTCCAGAGACCCCCATATCGATATCGCCAATCGATGGGATTATAAACCGGGGGTGGCCTATATTCCTGCATGCGCCTGGGGGTTTCGTGCGCGCTAGCGATAATACTGATTCTAGCAGCAGGCCCCATGGTCTCTGTCCGTGACCTCGGGACCCAGACCGCGGAGTCCGCCCCCCTCGTGAACCCGGGAGAGCCCCTGCTCGTCGCGAGAACCTACAACATCGATAGCTACGAGGAATGGGGCGAGGTCACTGTCCTGTCCACGGGCTCTCTGAACATCGGATCGGGTGGGCACCTTGTCGCGGACAGCCTGTTCCTGGAGGGCAATGCGGTCCTCACCGTGAGAAGCGGGATCATCGAGATAACCCCCACCTCCCACCGTGAGACCGCCGGGATCTACGGCAGGTGCAGCTGGTTCGAACTGTCCTCCAGATCCCGCGTTGTCATCCATGGCGCCGATGGAGGGTACGACCTGCCCACGAGCAGGGGGACCTCCACGGGGATCGATGTCGTCTCGTCCCGTACGGTCATCCTCGTGGACTCCTCCATCAACATCAGGGCCGGGGACGGGTTCTCCTCCCCCGAGACGTTGACGGACTCCGATCTTCTGGGCACTGCCTTCGCCGGGGGGAGCGCCGGGCTCGAGATCGTCAGCCAGACCCTGACCGACATCATGCTCGTGACGGGCATGCACATCGACGTCCACGCCGGGAACGGCGGGCAGGCACCCGACGGCAAGCCTCCCCCCAGCGCTGCGGACGGAGCCTTCAAGGGCCTGGGCGGGGGCTACACCCGGGGCGGTGACGTGGGAGGGCGCGTGGGCTCGGGTGGCAATGCCACGGTGGTCCTGGACTCGAACACGGTCTCGATGAGCGACAACGACCTCAATATCTCCAGCGGTCGGGGTGGCGACGCCGGCGACGGTGCGGACACCGGGAACGGCAGCTACGCGGGCGGAGGGGGCGGCGGGTACACTGGCGGTGACGGCGCCAGCGGCTTCAACCCGACGGATCCCGCTGGCAACGGAGGGTCGGTCTCGGGCGAGGCCGGCAGGGGGGGAAGCATCGACCTCCTGATCGAGGCCAAGGTCCTGGAGATGCAGAGCTCCCGCATCGTGATGACCGCCGGTCGCGGCGGCAACGCGGGGGATGGAGGCGGTCCCCTGGGGGCCGGCGGCGGGGGCGGCGGAGGCTACTCTGGCGGTGGCGGGGGCGGCCACCGGTACATGCCCGGCGGCGAGGGAGGGAACGTCTCGGGCTCCGTCGGTCACGGAGGGGACGTGGTCGCCCGCCTGCTGGCGTATGGGTCCATCAACGCGGCCTCCTGCAGGTTCCTGGCGCACGCCGGGGACGGGGGCAACGCGGGCAATGGCGGCGACGCCGGTCCCGCGGCGGGTGGCGGTGGCGGAGGCTACACCGGCGGCGGTGGCGGAAGCGAGGGCGATGCCCTCGGCGAACTGCCCGGATTGGCAGGCGGCCGCAGCGGCACCGTGAAGGACCGTGTGGGCAAGGGAGGCCACGCGAACCTCACGATCGAGACCCCCAGGTTGATCACCCTGACCTCGCAGTACAACGTCATCGGGGGCTCGGGCGGGCTGATGGGGACCGGCGGGGAGACCACCTCGACCCTCGAGGGCCGTGCGATCTCGGGCGGCGGTGGCGGGGGCTACGCAGCAGGTGGCGGTGGCGGTGCGGGCAACGGTGGCCAGGACTTCGGGCCGGGAGGAAAGGCCCCAGCCGTTCTCGCCGACGTGGGCGACGGCGGCAACGCGAACCTGGACATCCAGTGCATACGCCCGTCCATCCACCGGAACACCATGGTCTACGTGAAGGGCGGGGAGTGGGGGTCCACCGGTTCCCCATCCTCCATGGATCCCCAGGGAATGGGGATGGCCCGGCACGCGGCCAGAGGGTTGCTTCTGGAGCACATACCAATGAGCGAGCCCATCCTCTGGAGCCCCGCCCACAGGGGCGAGGTCCCGAACCCGCCCATGCTCGAGTGGATGCCCGTCCTCCGGTCCACGACCAACGGGGACGTGGACCACTACATGATAACGCTGGCGATGGACACGATCTTCTCGAAGAACCTGACCCACTGGGATGTGGACAAACCCGAGCTGTACATCCCCGACATGGGCATGGGCACCTACTTCTGGAAGGTGGTCGCGGTCTACACCGGCCCCCCCTCCGCCTTCGGGCCCGAACCCCTGGCCAGGTCCTTCCGGTACTGGAACGAGCCCCCCAGTCTGGACCTGATCCACTCGCTATCGATACCCGAGAGACAGGTCTACTCCATCTACCTGGGGGCCTACGTCGACGACCCGGACACCCACCCGGACTTCATCACCATCGAGATGGAACACCACGGTGTGCAGTCCATAAATGGCCTGTTCGTGCTGTTCGAGTACACCGTGTGGGAGCCGGACCACGCCATCGCATACACCCTGTCCGACGGCAACAGCAAGGTGAAGGGCTTCATCAACATCAAGGTGATCGACTTCAACGACTCCCCCGAGATCCTGAGCATAGGCGGCAAGGTGCCTCCCGTCGTCTTGACCGTCGCCGAGAACGAGGTGCTCATGTTGGAGGTGAGGGCCGTGGACCCCGAGGATGACCCCCTGACCTACAAGGTGACATCCAGGTGGACCTGGGTCGAGATCAGTCGCACGGGCTTCCTCATATTATCACCAACCCCGAACGACCTGGGCACCTGGACCGTGCTCGTGACCGTGAGCGACGACAAGGGGGGGCTGGACCGGATGCACGTCCGCATCATCGTGGTCAACGCCAACGATCCCCCCGGGCCCCTGGAGGTCTTCGGTCCGGAGAGCGGCTCACGGTACCCGGAGGGGAGGCCCATCTCCTTCACGGTGAGGGTCTCCGATCCCGACCTCATACATGACCAGGTGCTGATAGTGACATGGGAGTCCGACCGGACGGGCATGATAGGCAGCACCTCCACGAGGGGGTTGGCGTCCTTCACGACAGACCTTCTTCCCCCCGGGGACCACCGGATCACGATCACTGTGGACGACGGGGAGTTCTCGAAGCAGACCAGGCTGGAACTGACGGTCGTGGAAGGCGAGGGCCCCTCCACACCGCCCTCCAGCAGCAACCTCTGGCTGTACGTCCTGTTCGTGGTCATCTTCCTGGTGATGATCACCATCGGATTCGTGGCAGGCTCCAGGGGACTGTTCGACAGGGGAGATGAGGGGGGATTCCCGTGACGGGGTCCCGCCGGGACGGCGCACTGTCGGTCCTGGTCCTGCTCGTCCTCTTGGCATCGGCCCTCCCCCTCGGGCCCTCGTTCGACCTGCCCGGGGACGAGGGCGGGCCGTCCCTTCCCTCCACCGGCGCCCATCTCACCATCCGGGAGGAGTACGTGGTCGAGGGCGTCGAGACCTGGGATGTGGTGGATGTGACGACCTTCGGCCACCTCATCATACCGGAGGGGGGGAGGTTGTTCTGCTCCAGGGTCAAGATGGACGGTCTGGCCATCATAGAGCTAACGGGCGGGGACCTGGTCATCGTGGGTGAAGGGTCCAACGAGAGGGCCCAGGGTATGAACGGGACCTGCAAGAGCCTGCTCATCTCGGGGGGTTCGACCATCATCATCGACGGCAGGGACCGCCTCGCCGGACCCGAGGGGACCCGGGGCCCCGATGTGGAGATCAACGTCAGGGCCCAGCGGGAGATACTGGTGACGAACGCCAGGATCGAGCTGTTCGGTGGCGACGGTTCCTCCGAGAAGCTGCCCTTCGAGGGCATGGACCTCGATGGTCGCAGGTTCTCCGGGGGCGACGCCCTCTTCTCCCTCCGGACATTGGCGGTCTTCTCGCAGTTATCCATCATCAACACCACGGTCACCGTCCAGGCGGGTAGTGGCGGGGACGCCGCCGACGGACAGCCGGCCTCCTCGAGGTCCCCGGCCAGTGGTGGCGGATACACCGAGGGCGGTTCCGTGTCCGGCAGGGTGGGTGCCGGCGGTCACGTATCGGTAACGCTCATCTCCAACAACGTGACCCTCGACGGCTCGACCATCACGGGGTCCGCGGGGAACGGGG
>JAUVEQ010000135.1 GCA_030594725.1 Methanobacteriota archaeon | reverse complement strand
CGGCGAGCTTGAGCTCGCGACGCACCACATCGGCGATGAGCACAGACAGGGCCTGGGCGGTACCGCCCGCGGCTCGGATGGGGCCAGAGAAGTGGACGTCCGCATAGCTGGTGCCATCGTGGTTCTGCTTGACCTTAACCTCGGATACGCCCTCCAGGGGAGCCACGAGAACGCCCTCGGTGAGGACGGCCAACCCCGTCCGGATGGCCTGGTCCAGCGCCTGCTCCTTGTTGGGGAAGGGCCTGGTCTGGACGATCTCCACGGCGATGAAGAGGGCGGTCTCCTCCCGGTTCCGGCCCTCGGAGGCATCCCGGATCTGCTGGGCGATCCCCTCGGGGCCCACCAGGTTCTCGACCCGCTCGGCCAGGTCCGTGGCAACGGGGATCTCGACCACCGTCTCGGGATCGTAACCCTGCTCCCGGGCCCGCCCCGCGATCGCGATGCACTCGTCGAGGCTGCGGGCTAGGTCGTCGAAGTACTGGTCGAGCTCCAAAGAGCAACAAGAGCGATTGGTATCCATAGCCTCCGACCTCTAGAGAAGGGCGGTATTTCACCCAATGGGGATGGGGATGGATAAGGTTTTCTCAACCCTCACGGATGACCCACTCGATCTCGGGCTTGGGCAGGACCTCGACGAGCATATCACGGAGCTCCTCGACGCCCTCGCCGGTCTCCGCGGAGGTCGACACACGGCCCTCGATCTCGCGCCTCTCGAGGTCGGCCTTGGTCTCGACCACGATGATCGTGGCGTCCGTGTAATGTGCCTGCACGCCCTCGAGGAGAGCCTCCTGCTCGTCCACGGGGGTGCCGCAGGTCTCGCTGGGGTCGATGAGGAAAATGAGCACGTGGGTCAGGTGGTCGATGGCCGCCAGGGCGCGCAGCTCGATGGGATTCCGCTCCTCGAAGGGGCGGTCAAGGATCCCGGGGGTGTCCACAAGCTGGTAGGCGTGGCGCTTGTGGTAGAAGTGGCCCACGGTGACGGCCTTGGTGGTGAAAGGGTAGGAGGCCACCTCCGGCTCTGCTGAGCTCAGGCGGGCCACCAGGGCGGACTTGCCCACGTTGGGGCTGCCAGCCACGACCGCGGTGGGAACGGCCGGATCGATATGGGGCAGGGACTTGAGGATCGCCCGGGTCGTTGCCAGGAGGTCCAGCTCTCCCGCGATGCGGTCGAGGAGCGAGGAGACGCGACCGTAGACCTCCCGCCGCTTCGACTCGACGAACTCCCGGTTACGGGTCCGGTCGACCTGGCGCACTGCCTTGCGACAGACCTCCTTCACCTGGCCTCGACACCAGTCGACGGTGTGGAGGGCATGGAGGACCTCGGCCACGTCCACCTGGGAGGCCAGGACCTCGTGGTAGAAGGGATGGAGCTGTCCCACGGCAGCGAAGCTCTTGGTCACCCGTTGGAGCACTGCATCCACGGAGGACGCGATGGAATCTATCTTGGCCATGGTCGTCTTTCTGGCCCTGTGAATGGCTATCTTGTCCTCCACGGTGACCTTGGTGGCCTTGTGAAAGGCCTTGTCCAGGACCTCCTGGGATGAAAGGACGGTGGGGATGTCGAAGTCCACTCCCCGGTCTCGACGCCGGGACTTGGTACGCGCCATGAGCCGGCCATGATGGCCCCCCTTCTTAAGGCTTTGGGCGTTCCTCGCCTGAGATCACCATCGGCCTGGTGCTCCAGGGACATGGCCCATAAACTACTCCATCCGTGGTTCTAACCCGGAAATGAGAAAAAACTTATTAGGAGGGGATGTGGTCCCATCCCTCCGTGTTGTACGATCCCCACGAGATACAGGTTCTAAAGCATCTTGCGATGGACGGGGCCATGGAGGACTTCATCCCTGTCTCATCGGGAGAGCTGGGCCGTGAGCTGGGCCTGAGCCAGCAGACGGCCAGCCGTCGCATCCTGGACCTGCTCGACAAGGGACTCATCCAGAGGGAGCTGGGAGCCCGTCGACAGCTCATCCGCCTCACCGAGGACGGCATGAAGGCGCTCCAGACCGAGTACGCCGATTACGTGTCGATCTTCGAGGTCCGGGACAGGGTCAGCCTCCGGGGCACCGTGGTGTCGGGTCTCGGCGAGGGGAGGTAATACATCGAGCAGAACGGATACCGTGAGCAGTTCCGTCGGCTTCTGGATATGGATCCCTTCGTGGGGACCCTCAATCTCAGGCTCGCGGGAGAGGACAGGGGCAAGGTCCAGCTGCTGCGTCGTTCGACGGGCATCCCCATGAGGGGCTTCACCCAGGGCTCCCGGACCTTCGGTGCCGTGAAGGCATTCAACGCATTGCTGGGAGACATTCGATGCGCCGTCGTCATGCCCCAGCGAAGTCACCACATGGACACCGTCGAGATCATATCGGAGCACCAGCTGCGCAACCTTCTGGACATCCACGACGGCGATGTCGTCGAGCTCCAGGTGATACTCCGCACCCCGTTGTGAGCCAGTCATGGTTTACCTGGCCCCACCAAAGGAAAACATTTAACAGACCCAGGACATTACAGACGACGGAGTGGAACCGATGGACGAAGAGAAGCCCCAGGAGGACCTGAAGGTCGAGGAGATATCCCTTGATGACCTGCGGGACACCACGGGCGAGGCTGACGATCCTCCCAAGGGACCCGGTGGTCTCAGGGCCGGGAGCCTCGGACCCGAGGGCAGTCGCTACAGACCCATCGAGGGCGAGAAGCGACGTTCCTGGAAACCCTTGGCAGCGGCCCTGGTACTGTTCATCGGCGCCTTTTATGGAATCTTCACGATAGGGTACCAGCTCACCCTCGAGGACCGGGCCGATGGAGAATTCATCACGATCTACGGCCGGGTGCTGGACTACGACGAGGCGTACGACGGCACCGAGGTCTACATCGGCGGCGTCAACGTGACCGTGGAGGGGATGGACCTGACAAGGGTCACGGACGACAAGGGCAGGTTCACATACCCGGACGTCCCCGGTGGCCAGTTCACAATAAGTTTCTTCAAACGGGACTGGGACGAGTCCATCAACACCACCTACATCAGCATCCTCTATACAGAGATCGACCCGGACAGCCCCGCCACATTCCTCGTGAAGATCACCGACCTGGCCCCCGACAGGAGCAGGCCGGTGTACGAGGGCGACATGGCGGTGCTGGCGGAGGTGATGGACTGGCCCAACGACAGGACCGTGACGCTGAGGGTCCACGCCACCGCCTTCGACCAGGACCTGTCGTCCTTCTTCATACAGACCAAGGACTCCGAGGGCCTGTTGAGCATCCCGATCCCCTACACCAACATCATGAACTACACCTTCCCGGAGGGCGCGGACCAGTCAGAGCTAACGATCATCATCAATGACGACAAGGGCCAGGAGTTCGCCAGTAACGAGGTCGAGATCCTGGACCACCCCCTGGGCGTTGGAGGCTGGGAGGAGACCCAGTTCCCGGAGGTCCATCCCTACATCCGAGGTGGAGCCCACACCGACGGGACCGCGAGGACGGTGCTGGTGTCCTCCATGGGCTCTGCGGAGTTCACCTGGAGGGACGTGGATGGGGCCTGGGACGATTGGGCCCCCATGACAGATGGCAGCGCCGAGTTCACCTATGTCCCCTCCGGGGACGAGGGCATCAAGGAGGTGGAGGTCATGTGCCGCAACGCCACCAACGTGAGCGGCAACGTGGCCACCGTCTCGATGGAGTACGATACGACCGCGCCGACCCTCGAACCCGAGGCCACCGGCGGCGCCGCGGTGACCGACGAGGCCACCTTCGACCCCAGTAGCAATGAGGCCCCATTCATCAGGCACCGCCCGCTCATCGACGGTGAGGATGGACCCTGGTCCGCATGGCAACTCTACATGAACGAGGTCCTGATCTGGATCGATGACAGTGGGGATGAGGCCAGTGTCACCTTCGAGGCCATGGACCAGGCGGGCAATCTGGTCGAAGCCGATGCCGTCGTGGAGGTCAGGCATCAGGAGGAGTTCCTCGTGAACGATTACGAGAGGTTCTACGACAACCTGATGATCTGCATCCCGATCCAGGGACTGGGCATACTGCTGGCATTCCTGGGCGGGTACATGGCGTTCAAGCGAAGGAGACCGAACCTCGTGATACTCGGCGCCATCGGTGCGCTGCTGGCGGGCTACGGGATCGTGGGAGCCCTGTGCGCGGCCGTCGCACTGGTCTTCGTGATGTTCTCCCGGGACGAGTTCGAGGCGCCAACCCCGCCGCCGGAGGAATAGCGGGATGGCAGATCCTGCGCCGGACCTCAAGGAGCGCATCGACACGGCCTTCATGGGCCGCAGCGAGGTCCCTACCTGCAGGCGATTGCAACTGGCCACAGTGCTCCTTGTCATCGTGGGCATCCTGGGCATCGCGACGGCCGTCACCCTGGCATTCGATATGTCCGGGGAGGGGCTCGACGGCCTCCTGGGAGAGAACGAGGCCGACGTGATGGGCCAGGTCCGGGAGGCGGACGGGCGCCTCGTCGCAGATGCCATCGTCACGTACGACGAGTCGGGAGCCAGCTCGACGACGGGGGTCACTGGCTGGTACTTCCTGGAAGAGCTCGAGACGGGCAAGGTCGTGCTGACGATGGAAGCCCAGGGCTACAAGACAGTCGTCAAGACCGTCCAGCTCGAGCGCGGCCAGTACGTGATCGACTTCCTGGCGGAACCGGGCACAGGACAGGTCGAGGTGGAGGGCGATCCCATCGCCCAACCTGCCGACGCGAAGACTGGCAGGATCGTTCTGGTCATCGGGATAATCATCTGCTCGGCCTTCGCCTTCATTGGCGCCTTGGCCGCCTATCTCCATCGATGGTACCCCCTGGTGCTGATAGGCTCTGTCCTGGGCATCCTCACGTGGGGTTGGTTCATCGGCTCCGCCCTTTCCCTTGTGAGCCTCCTCACCATCATGCCCCTCCGGAAGGAATTCGGGAAAAGTTCTAATGAATGTGAGGTCCCATGGAAGGAGCCACCACCCCCTTCCATCCCCGAACCAGAGAACGATGTGATAGATGTCGATCCCATGAAGGTCGGCGGTGGACAGCCGGGGGATTCTGGAGGAATGCCACCTGGACAGTGACGTGGGCCCGCCAAATCAGATGCCATCAAACGCATCACAACCTCCCCAACCGCCTCCTCCACAGCTTCCACCACAGCCTCCACCACGCTCGGCGACCTTCGTCCACGAGAGGTGGCAATGGGGGCTGGAACCCCGCCCGAAGATCCTCTACATCAACCTGGTGGCCCTGATCATCATCGGCATCTGGACGGGGCTCATGTATGCAACGCCCTACATGGTCGAGGAGGGCTCCCTCCTGGGACTGGACGGTTGGGTCGGCGTCAAGGACCACGAGGAGATCTGGGAGGAGCTGCCACCCATCGTGTCGACCATGTACAGCGCGGGAGATTCCCAGTGTCACCAGAAGCAGAACCGGTCGCTGATCCTCAATGGCAACCAGATGCCGTTCTGTGCAAGGGACGTGGCCATATACACGTTCATGTGCATCGGTCTGGCCATCTCGGTCTTCCCCCGGATGCCCCACTATGACCGCATCAACAACCTCAAGGCCTGGTGGTTGCTCGTCGCCCTGGTCCCGATCGGCATAGACGGCGTTGGTCAACTCCTTGGTTACTGGGAATCCACGAACCTGATGCGCTTCATTACCGGAGGCCTGTGCGGTCTCATCGTGGGTATCGCCCTGGGCTTCATGCTCCGGGAGATGGGCGGGATGGTCCAGGAGTTCAGGACCGAGCGTAGGATGTACAAGATGGCCGAGGAGGCCGATCGGGAATCCCAAGGAAAGGACCCTTGATCGGGACCCGGGAATGCCCGGAACGTCATTCTTCCTCGGCAGCGATCGAACCATGTCGACCACCCAGGGCACCGAAGAGCGCGGCCACGAAATATGCCGCGGCCACGATGCTCAGGCCGGTGGTCTCCCAGAAATCGAAACCCTCACCGGGGACGATTATCAGGATGTAGAGGAATATCGTCACGAGCACGGTCGTCATGATGGCGGCGGCCAGGGCTCCCATGAGCATGCCGGTCCTGCGGTCCACGTACCTGCCACCGAGAGCACCTCCAGCGTAGGGGACGATGGCGAGGATGACCACGGGCCATACGAGGAGCAGGATGAGGCTGAGGGGCAGGCAGAGAAGGTCGACGAGGAGGGCGACACCAAGGGCCTTGCCCCGGGGCGAGATACGGCCGCCCTCGTCCTCTCCATCCTCGTCCTCCGCCATGATGGCGCCAAGGGTCTGGGCCCTAAAAAGGGTTTCTGACCTGGCCAAGTCAGCAACCTCCCGGGGCGTCCCGTGGCAACTTAGTTGAACCCCTCCGGCCCATCCCGGTCCGATGAGGTTGGACACCCGCCGCATCGGGGCCATCTGCGGTCTTCTGGCCCCGACCGTGTTCATGGTGCTGTACGTCATTGCCATGGTCAACGACCCGGACTACACCTTCTTCGAGAACTACCTCTCGGACCTGGGCATCGGAACAGCGGCATGGGCCTTCAATTCCGCCGTCATCATAGCTGGCGGTCTCACCATCCCCTTTGCCATCCTGGCCGTGCGTCCGGTCCTGGGAGGTGGCATCATCGTCGACATGGCCGTGGGGTTCACCGTGGTCGGAGCCGTCTTCCTCATCCTCGTCGGGATCTTCACGGAGGATTACGAGGGACTGCATTTCATCGTTGCCTTGGGCTTCTTCGGTTCGATGCAGGTCGCCCTCCTGTTCTACTCGCTGTCCCTGTACCGCGCCCCCGTCCTGGGCAAGGGCGTCACCTGGTTCACGTTGGCCGCCTTCGCGCTGGGTCTGGTGCTCATCGCCGTGGGTCTCAACCCCCAGACGGAGACGGTGGCAGTGCTGATCCTCGTGCTGTGGGAGCTGGTGGTGGTGGCCACCATCATGTGGAGGGAACCCGGCACCCCCACCTATTAAATATCCTGTTGGCAATCCCGCCTCGGAACATCCTCCAGGAGGAGGCGGGGAGTTGAAAAGGTACTCGAGGAACCTGCTGATAGTCTTCTTTGTCACGGGCATCGCCCTCATCCCTGTGCTCAGCTGGCTCAACGCGGAGGGCATGTTCCCCCTCCACGAGGAGGAGGCCCCATTCAACTACATAGTGGGTATCTCCCTCTACAACGGATTTGCCCTTGCGGGCCTCATCGTCCTCACGAGGTTCTTCATCGGTGGTCGGGAGTTCGTCAAGCGCCTGGCCGGCTTCATCGGCATCTTCATGGCCGCGGTCGTCGTCCGTGTCATGCTCGTGGACCAGTCCACCGACCCCATGACCGTGGCGGGCATCGTGCTCTGGGAGACCGCCAGGGCCATCTGTGTTGCCTTCGCAGTGGGCTACCTTGCCCATGCCATCATGTCTCGTTACCTCCCCAGCACCCTCCTCAGGGTGCGGGACATCACCCCGATCCTTGGAGAGGGCAGGACGGTCAACAGTCGCCGCCGCCGGCACATCAAGAGGTCCCGATGGGTCTTCGAGATGGGCGTGATGCGGCCGCTCTGCTTGGCGGCGCGCTCGGACGCGTACGTGAGCATGCGCACTAGACGAGGCGTCATCGTCCGACGCGACAGCAGAAAGACCGATTGCGCTGGCGACCG
>JAUVEQ010000053.1 GCA_030594725.1 Methanobacteriota archaeon | reverse complement strand
ATGTCACCGGTTCTGACCACATATAGTACCCGATCGCCTTCATCGACCCGAGGAGGATGAGTGAAATGACCTACGGACTCTTCATGGGATGCCTCGTTCCCAACCGTTACCCCGGCATCGAGTGGGCGACCGAGTACCTCCTCAGCAAGCAGCAGCTCAACGTACCCGCTGAACGGATAGATGACTTCACCTGTTGTCCGGTCCCGGGCATCTTCTACTCCGCGGACAAGGATACCTGGCTGGCGCTGGCGGCACGCAACCTCGTGTTGGCCCAGGAGAACGAGAAGGAGATCCTGACCCTGTGCAACGGATGCTACATGTCCCTGCACAAGGCCGCCGAGAGACTCCAGGACCCAAAGCAGCGGTCGAAGACGAACAAGGTGCTGAAGGGAGTGGGCAAGCGCTACGTCGGTGAGGAGATCCCGACCGATGGGCGTATCAAGCAGTACAGGCCCATCCAGGTCAAGCACCTGGTCGAGATCATCATCCACGACGTGGGCACCGAGAAGCTGGAGGAGAAGGTGGTCCATCCCCTCACGGGCCTCCGGGTGGCCGTGCACTACGGTTGCCATTACCTACGGCCCTCCGAGAACCACCAGATCGAGAATCCCAACCGACCCAGGTACATCGACGACATCGTCAAGGCGTGCGGCGCCACGACGGTGGATTACGACGAGAAGCTCTCCTGCTGTGGTGCCGGCGGGGGCGTCCGTTCCCATGTAAAGGAGCTGGCCGACGCCCTCACCGAGGACAAGATAAAGAGCATCACCAAGGCAAGGGCCGATGTCATCGTGACCGGGTGCCCCTTCTGCCTGCTGCAGTTCGATACCGCCCAGTCATCGCTTCCAGGGATCAACCTCCCCGCGATCCATCTCTCGAGCTTCGTGGCCCTCGCCTTGGGGGCCGACCCGCTGTTCCTGGGCTTCGACCTGCACAACATCTCGGTCAATCCGCTGCTTAGGAAGCTGCGAAGGGGGGCGATAGCGTGAACCCGATCGCGGAAGGGTCAGGAGGGAAGAAGGCCGCCACCGCCGAGGGGTTCGAACCGAGGGTGATTATCTTCGCATGTAACTGGTGTTCGTACTCGGGCGCCGATCTGGCCGGCACCTCCCGATACCAGTATTCCCCCAACGTGCGCATCATCCGCGTCATGTGCTCGGGTCGTGTGGACCCCAGCCTCATCCTGAAGGCGCTGCGCAACGGCGCCGACGGAGTGATGGTCTCGGGCTGCCATCCTGCAGACTGCCATTACATCAACGGGAACCAGAAGGCCGAGGTCCGGGTATCCTTCCTCAAGCGCTTCCTTCCCCATGTGGGCATCGACCCCCGGAGGCTCGGCCTGGAGTGGATCTCCGGGTCAGAGGGCGAGCTGTTCGCCAAGATCGCCACCTCCTTCACGGAGGAGATCCGGGAACTTGGACCCAACCCCCTTACCGGGGACGACGTGCCGGAGGTGAGGTAGATGGCGGACAAGGCGATAGGGGCTGTGATGGTCGTCGGCGGGGGTATCGCTGGCATCCAATCGGCCCTCGACCTGGCCGACGGCGGCTTCAGGGTCTATGTTATCGAGCGCAGCCCCTCCATCGGGGGTGTGATGGCCCAATTGGACAAGACCTTCCCGACCAACGACTGCTCGATGTGCATCCTGGCCCCGAAACTGGTGGACGCGGGAAGACATCCCAACATCGACCTCAAGATCCTTTCCGAGGTTACGGGGTTCAAGGGCAAGCCTGGCAATTTCAAGGTGGAGATCACCCGGAAGACCCTCTCCGTCGACCTGGACAAGTGCACGGGCTGTGGCGAGTGCGCCGAGATATGCCCCGTGGAGGGGACGAACCCCTTCGACGAGAACCTTGGGGTCAGGAAGGCGATCTACGTGCCCTTCCCCCAAGCGGTACCCCTGGTCTACACGATCGACAGGAGCATGTGCATAGGGTGCGGCGAGTGCGAGAGGTTCTGCGGGCCCAACGCCATCGTGTACGACATGGAGGAGACGGTCACGGAGTCCATCAAGGTGGGCGCTGTCATCCTGGCCCCCGGCTTCGAGGAGTTCGACCCGTCGAAGCTCACCGCCTACGGATACAAGGATTACCCCAACGTGGTCACCTCCATCGAGTTCGAGCGAATGATGAGCGCCTCGGGCCCAACGGGCGGGCACATCCTCAGTCCCTTGGACGGCAGGATACCCGAGAAGGTGGCCTTCCTACACTGCATCGGTTCGCGCGACAGCAGCCTTGGCATCACCTACTGCTCCTCCGTCTGCTGCATGTACTCCCTCAAGGAGGCCATCATCGCCCAGGAGCACACACCGGGCCTCAAGACCCACCTGTTCGCGATGGACTTCCGCGCGGTGGGTAAACAGTTCGAGGATTACAGGATCCGCGCCGAGGAAGAGCTGGGCATCAAGATCACGAAGAACAACCGCATCGGCTCGATCGAGGAGGACCCCGTCACCCGGAAGCTCACGATCAGGTACATCGAGGGGGACCATATATTGGACGAGGAGTTCGACATGGTCGTGCTCGGCGTTGGGCTGCGTCCCCCCATAAACGGTGACTACCTGGCACGCACCTTCGGGGTGGAGCTCAACGAGCATGGGTTCACCGCCCACTCCACGTTCAAGCCCCTCGAGACCAACGTCCCCGGGGTCTTCGTGGCCGGGGCCTTCAGATCGCCCAAGGACATCCCAGACACCGTGGCCGAGGCCTCAGGGGCCGCAGCACTGGCCGCTGCGGTCGTGGTGGAGGGTCGAGGCGATCTCGTCACCGAGATCGAGTACCCCGAGGAACGGGATGTCGAGGGCCAGGAACCCCGCATCGGCGTCTTCGTGTGCCACTGTGGCACCAACATCGGTGGTGTTGTCGACGTGCCCGGCGTCACGGAGTACGCCCGGGGTCTTCCTGGAGTGGTCTTCGCCGATGACAACCTCTACACCTGCTCGGCGGACACCAACAAGTACATCGCGAACATGATCAAGGACCACGACCTCAACCGCGTCATCGTGGCGTCGTGCACGCCCCGTACCCACGAGCCCCTGTTCCGGCAGACGCTCAAGGAAGCCGGCCTCAACCCCTACCTTTTCGAGATGGCCAACATCCGGGACCACTGCTCGTGGATCCACATGCACGAACCGAACGAGGCCACCGAGAAGTCCAAGGACCTGGTGCGTATGACCGTCTCGAAGGCCCGACTGCTGGAGCCTCTCGTCAAGCCCCGTATCCCCATCACGCCAAGGGCGCTGGTGATCGGCGGTGGACTCTCGGGCATGACCGCGGCCCTGGAGATCTCGGAGCAGGGTTTCGAGGTGGACCTGATCGAGAAGACCAACGCCCTTGGTGGCAACCTTCGGAGGGTGACCCACAGCATCACCGGCGAGAAGCCCCAGGACATCCTCAAGGAGACCATCGCTGCGATCAACGAACGGAAGCTGATAACCCTCCACACGGGCACCGAGATCGAGACCCTGACCGGGTACATGGGGAACTTCGACGTGACCCTCAAGGACGGTGCCGTACTGAAGGTGGGGGCCATCGTGGTCGCCAGCGGCGCCATCGAGTACAAGCCAACGGAGTACTACTACGGCAGGAACCCAAATGTCATCACCCAGCTGGAGCTGGAGGAGGAGATGACAAAGGGCGCCTTCGCCCCCAAGAACGTGATCATCATCCAATGTGTAGGGGCCCGCGACGAGAACCATCATAACTGCAGCCGCATCTGCTGCACAACGTCGATGAAGAACGCCATCGCGCTCAAGAAGGCCAACCCGAACACCAACGTGTACATCATCTACAAGGACATTCGGACCTACGGTTTCAACGAGGACTCGTACCTTGAGGCGGCCCGGCTCGGGGTCGTCTTCGCCCGCTACAGCGACGAGTCGAAGCCCAGGCTCTCGTACACCAAGAAGGGCCTGGTCTTCCGCGTCTTTGACCGGTTCACCAACACCGAGATCACCATCGCCCCGGACCTGGTGGTCCTCAACGCTGCAACCCACCCCGACCCGAAGAACAAGGTGCTGGCCGGGCTGCTCAAGGTACCCCTCACCCAGGAGGGGTACTTCCTAGAGGCCCACATGAAGCTGCGTCCCGTGGAGTTCGCCACAGACGGCATATTCGCATGCGGCCTGGCACTGGGCCCGAAGTTCATCAGCGAGTCCATCAACCAGGCGACGGCAGCGGCAGGCAAGGTGGCGGCAGTGCTCTCCAAGGATTTCGCCGAGGCCGAGGCCAACACCGCCGAGGTGGATAGCGAGATCTGCACCGGCTGCGGCACCTGCATCCAGGTGTGCCCGTACAGTGCCATCGAGCGGGGCGAGGACCGCAAGGCGGTGGTGAACGCCGTCCTGTGCAAAGGGTGCGGCACATGCGTGGCGACCTGCCCCGAATTGGCCATTGACATCCATCACTACTCCAACGAGCAGCTGTACCAACAAGCGATCGCCCTCATCAAGAATGGAGGTGGTGCATGATGACCCCACCCGCAAAGGCAAAGGACAAGGCCGCGAATGCGGCACCATGGGAACCTAAGATAGTCGCGTTCTGCTGCAACTGGTGCTCCTACGCCGGGGCAGACCTGGCGGGCGTCTCGAGGGTCCAGATACCCTCGGAGTTCCGCATCGTCCGGATCATGTGCTCCGGAAGGATCGATCCCGAGCTCTGCGTAAGGCTCCTCAGGGAGGGTCTGGACGGCGTGCTGGTCCTGGGTTGCCATCCCGGGGACTGCCACTACATCGATGGCAACTACTTCGCCGAGATCAAGATGGAGTGGGCCCGGCACTTGCTGGGCAAGACGTCGTTCGGTAGCGAGAGGCTTCTCCTGGACTGGGTCTCGGCCTCAGAGGACCAGCTCTTCGCCACCATAGTCACGGATTTCATCGACTCCGTCAAGCAGATGGGTCCGAACCCGATAGACGATGATGGGAGCCAGGATATCCGGGACGAGCTGGATGCGGTCCGCATGACCCTGTCCGACTTCCGCCTCCGGGCCCTCATGGGCAAGGTCAGGACCATCCGGGACAAGGGGAACGTGTACGGCGAGAACGTCAAGCGCAGCGAGCTGGACGCCCTGGTCGGGGATGCGGTGGAATCGGAGTACCTGAGGAATGCCATCCTCGTCCTTGCAAGGGAGAAGGACATGTCCGTTCCAGAGCTCGCCGAGCGGTTGGACCGCGATCCCCAGCTGATAATGAAGCACGTGGTCCGCCTACGGCAGCGGAACGCACTCGAGTTCACGAAGATCGAAGGGAACGATCCCCTCTACAAGACCATGGGAGGTTTCTAAAATGACGGCCAAGGACAAGGTTGGCGCAGTGATGGTCGTCGGTGGCGGCATCTCGGGGATGCAGTCCTCCCTCGACCTTGCAGAATCCGGTTTCAAGGTGTACCTGGTGGACAACAAGCCCACCATCGGCGGCGCCATGGCCCAGCTGGACAAGACCTTCCCGACCAACGACTGCTCGATGTGCATCATGGCACCGAAGCTGGTGGAGGTCGGTCGGCACGAGAACATAGAGATCGTCACCAATGCCGACGTGTCATCGGTGGCCGGTGATGTGGGCAACTTCACCGTCACGCTGACGAAGAACCCGAGGCGCGTCGACGAGGAACTGTGCACCGGGTGCGGCATATGCTCCCTGAAGTGCCCGGTCGAGGCGATCGACATGTACAACGAGGGCCTCATGGCCCGCGCCGCCATCTACGTCGACTACCCACAGGCCGTGCCCCTCAAGTTCCACATCGACAAGGAGCGTTGCATAGGTTGCGGCATATGCGAGGGCGAGTGCCCCGCCGATGCCATCCTCTATGACCAGGCGGAGGAGCTCATGAAAATCAACGTGGGCTCTATCATCCTCTCCCCGGGGTTCGACGAGTTCGACCCCACCCCTCTCAGGGAGTACGGCTATGGGCGGTACCCGAACGTCGTGTCCTCCATCGAGTTCGAGCGCATGCTATCGGCCTCCGGACCCTTCCGCGGCATTGTCATGAGACCCTCAGATGGGAAGGTCCCCGAGAAGGTGGCCTTCATCCAGTGCGTGGGATCGCGGGACGAGCACATCGGCCACAACTACTGCTCGTCGGTGTGCTGCATGCACGCCATCAAGGAGGCGATGATCGCCCAGGAACACACCCCGGGCCTGTCCTCCCACATATTCTTCATGGACATCAGGGCCTTTGGGAAGGAGTTCGACGATTACGTCACCCGGGCCCAGGACGAGTTCGGCATCGGCATCACCCGGGGCAACCGTGTGGCCGACATCAGTCAGGACCCGAACACCAAGGACCTGCAGGTGCGTTACATCGAGGGTGGCAACATCAGGTACGAGAGGTTCAACCTCGTCGTGCTGTCCGTTGGCCTCCACGCCCCCCGGACGGCGAAGGACCTGTCTGCGGCCTTCGATATCGAGCTCAACCAGTACAACTTCGTGGACACCAAGACCTTCGCTCCCCTTGAGACCAACGTTCCGGGCATCTACGCCTCGGGCGCCTTCTCGGGACCAAAGGACATCCCGACCACGGTGGCGGAGGCCTCCGGGGTGGCAGCGAAGGCCGCTGCGGACATCCACGAGGCCCGCAACACGATGTTGTCCGATGTCCAGCTCCCTCCCGAGCGCGATGTGCTGGGAGAGGAGCCGAGGATCGGCGTGTTCGTCTGTCACTGCGGCATCAACATCGGTGGCGTCGTCGACGTGCCTGAAGTCATGGAATACGCCACGACGCTCCCCAACGTCGTGTTCTCCGACGCCAACCTCTACACATGCTCCCAGGACACCCAGGAACGCATACGGGAGAAGGTGGAGGAGCACAACCTCAACCGCGTCATCGTCGCCTCGTGCACGCCACGCACCCACGAACCGCTGTTCCGTAACACCGTCAGGGAGGCAGGGCTCAACCCTTACCTCTTCGAGATGGCGAACATCAGGGACCAGTGCTCGTGGGTCCACATGCATGAGCATGAGGCCGCCACCTTGAAGTCCAAGGAGCTGGTGAGGATGGCCGTTGCCAAGGCCCGATTGCTCGAACCCCTGGAGAAGGCCTCCATCCCCGTGACCCCGAGAGCCCTCGTCATCGGAGGCGGCGTGTCCGGCATGACCGCGGCCCTCGACATCGCGGACCAGGGCTTCACCACGTACCTGGTGGAACGCGAGAAGAAGCTCGGTGGCATAGCGAGACGCCTATATTCCACGATAAGGGGCGACAACGTGAAGGCCGAGGTGGAGCAGATGGCGATAAGGGTCAAGGAGCACCCGAACATCGAGCTGTTCCTCGGCGCTGAGGTTGACTACATCGACGGGACCGTTGGGAACTTCCTGACCATGCT
Source organism: Methanobacteriota archaeon (assembly GCA_030594725.1). GTDB lineage: Archaea > Thermoplasmatota > DTKX01 > DTKX01. The sequence goes on along the minus strand of JAUVEQ010000053.1, from coordinate 3,811 downwards.
GACGGGTCAGACGCAGGTCATCGAGCACGGCGTGGTTGTCATTGCCACCGGTGGAGAGGAGTACGAGCCAGATGAGTACCTGTACGGGAAGGACGAACGGGTCGTCACCCAGCTCCAGTTCGAGGAAGAGCTGGCCAAGACCAAGGCCAAGAACCTCCCTTCGACTGCCGTCTTCATCCAGTGCGTGGGGTGCAGGAACGAGGAACGGCCCTACTGCAGCCGCGTTTGCTGCGGCTCCACGGTGAAGCAGGCGCTGCTGCTCAAAGGGAAGTGCCCCGAGGCCCAGGTGTTCGTGCTGTACCGTGACCTCCGGACCTATGCCTTCAAGGAGGACGCCTACAGGGAGGCCGCGGAGGCGGGCGTGATCTTCATACGCTTCGCCAAGGACATGGAGCCCAAGGTCTCGAAGGGCAGGCCGAAGGATGGCCCCCTCGAGGTGATCATCTACGAGGAGCTGTTGGAGGAGAACATCTTGATCGATGCGGACCGCATCATCCTGGCGGCCGCCATACTCCCGCCCGAGGGGAACGAGCGGTTGGCCCAGCTGCTCAAACTCCCCCTCTCCAAGGACAGGTTCTTCCTGGAGGCCCACATGAAGCTGCGCCCCTTGGACTTCGCCACCGACGGGGTCTTCCTCGCCGGCCTCGCCCACTCGCCGAAGTACATCGATGAGAGCATGGCACAGGCATCTGGTGCGGCGGCAAGGGCCGTTACCATACTGTCGAGGGACACGCTGCTCGCCGAGGGCGTGATCTCCGTCATCGACGCCGACATGTGCACCGGTTGTGGCACGTGCATCGAACTATGCCCGTACAACGCCATCGAGCGGACGGAGGATGACAAGGCCCATGTGGTCGAGGTCCTCTGCAAGGGCTGTGGGATATGTGCGGCCAGCTGTCCCGAGCGGGCCATCGACATCCGGGGTTTCACCTCTGAGCAGATAATCGCTCAGATGTCATCCGTGATGAACGGGGGGGGGATGTGAGATGACGAAGGACAAGTTCGAGCCGAGGATCATCGGATACCTGTGCAACTGGTGCAGCTACGCTGGTGCGGACCTGGCGGGCGTGAGCCGATTCCAGTATCCCACGAACATCCGGGTGATCAGGATGATGTGCTCCGGTCGGCTGGACCCGGTGGTCATCCTCGAGACCTTCATCCGGGGGGCCGATGGCATCATGGTCGGAGGCTGCCACATAGGCGACTGCCACTACATGGACGGGAACCATCACGCCCAGCGGAAGATCTGGCTCACGCATGCCATAATGGAGCGTGCCGGGTTCGATCCCGCGAGGTTGAGGCTCGAGTGGATCTCCGCGTCCGAGGGCGACCGTTTCGCCGAGGTCGTGAGCGAGCTCACCGACCAGCTGACCAAGATGGGCCCCTCGCCCATCAAGGGCGAGAAGCCGGACCTGGAGGTCCTTGAACGCATCAGGGCCGCCCAGCGGGTGGTGGAGGACTTCCGCATCAGGGCGCTGATATCCAAGGAGTACAAGCTGACCACGGAGGGCAACGTTTACGGGGAGGTCCTCGAGGAGGACTACATCAAGGACACCATCCTGGAGGCGATGGACGCGGAGTACACCCGCAACCAGATCCTCATGGAGACCACGGACAAGGCCATGTCGGTCAAGGAGATCGCCAGCGCCATCGACGTGCCCTCCCCGGCCGTGCTCAACCACGTAGTGCGGCTTCGGCAGAAGAACCTCTTGACCCTTGCCTCCATCGATGAGACAACCCCCAAGTACAAGGCAATGGGAGGAGGGATGTGAAGATGACTGATGACAAGAAGACCGGGAGCGGGAAGGGTCCCATCGGCTCCGTGATGGTCGTCGGTGGCGGCATCTCCGGGATGCAGTCGTCCCTGGACCTGGCGGATTCGGACATCCTCGTCTACCTGGTGGACAACAAGCCGACCATCGGCGGCGTGATGGCCCAGCTGGACAAGACCTTCCCCACCAACGACTGCGCCATGTGCATCATGGCCCCAAAGTTGGTGGCCACGGGTCGACACCACAACATCCAGCTTATAACCAACACGGATATCAAATCCTGCGAGGGCAAGCCTGGCAACTTCAAGGTGACCCTGACCCAGAACCCCAGGAGGGTCGATCCGGACAAGTGCACCGGTTGTGGCGTGTGCGCCCAGAAGTGCCCCGTCGAGGCCATCGACTCGTTCCAGGAGAGCACCATGAAGCGGGGAGCGATATACGTGGACTACCCACAGGCCGTTCCCCTCGTGTACAAGATCGACAGGGACCTGTGCATAGGCTGCGGCGTCTGCGAGGGCGAGTGCAAGGCAAAGGCGATAGTCTACGACGACAAGGAGAAGGAGATCATCCTCAACGTGGGGTCCATCATCCTCTCACCCGGCTTCGATGAGTTCGACCCGAGCAGGCTGACCGAGTACGGCTACGGTCGTCACCTCAACGTGGTCAGCAGCATAGAGTTCGAGCGTCTCCTCTCCGCAACCGGACCCCACCGCGGCCTGGTGCTGCGCCCGTCGGACGGCGACATACCGAAGAAGGTGGCTTTCCTCCAGTGCGTGGGCTCCCGCGACGACCGGATCAATGCGGGGTTCTGCTCCTCGGTGTGCTGCATGTACTCCCTGAAGGAGGCCGTCATCGCCCAGGAGCACACACCAGGGCTCTCCGCCCACATCTTCTTCATGGACGTTCGCGCCTTCGGCAAGGAGTTCGATGATTACGTCACCCGTGCCCAGAACGAGTTCCACATCGGTGTCACCCGCCACACGCGCATCCCACAGGTGACCGAGGTCCCCGGGTCGAAGAACCTCATGCTCAGCTACATAGAGAAGGGAGAGCTCATGGAGGAGGAGTTCGACATGGTGGTACTGGCCGTGGGACTCCACGCCCCCGAGTCCGCCGGGATGATAAAGGATGCCTTCGGCATCGATCTGAACAAGTACAACTTCGCCGAAACGGGCACCTTCTCGCCCCTCGAGACCTCCCGCCCCGGCATCTTCGTTAGCGGCGCCTTCTCGGGCCCCAAGGACATCCCCACCACGGTGGCGGAGGCCTCCGGGGCCGCCAGCAAGGCCCAGGAGATCATATCATCGGCCAGGGGAACCCTGGTGACGGAGAAGGAATACCCGCCCGAGATCGATGTCACGGATCAGGAACCACGCATCGGCGTGTTCGTATGTCACTGTGGCATAAACATCGGCGGCGTGGTGGACGTGCCGGATGTGGTGGAGTACGCCAAGACCCTCCCGGGGGTGGTGTACTCGGAACACAACCTGTACACCTGCTCGCAGGACACACAGGAACATATCACGGAGCTCATCACTGAGCACGGTCTCAACAGGGTCATCGTGGCCTCGTGCACTCCCCGGACCCACGAGCCCCTCTTCCAGAACACCATCCGCGAGGGGGGCCTCAACCGCTTCCTGTTCGAGATGGCCAATATCAGGGACCAGTGCTCCTGGATCCACATGCACGCGCCCGTAGAGGCCACGATAAAGTCCAAGAGCCTCGTGCGGATGGCGGTGGCGAAGGCCACGCATCTCGAGCCCCTGGAGACGGCGGAGATCCCCGTTACCAGGGCCGCCCTGGTCCTCGGGGGCGGGCTCACCGGCATGACCGCCGCCCTGAGCCTCGGGGAGCAGGGGTTCAAGACCTACCTGGTGGAACGGGAGAAGGAGCTGGGAGGGAACCTGCGCAGGATCCAGTCCACGGTGACGGGGGAGGACCCGCAGGCCAAGCTGAAGGAGCTGGTGGCTGCCGTCAACAAGGAGCCCAACATCGAGGTGCTGACGGGGGCGGAGATTGAGAACATGGGCGGATACGTT
>JAUVEQ010000270.1 GCA_030594725.1 Methanobacteriota archaeon | reverse complement strand
GGTCCGGCCACAGGACCCTGGCGGACAGGTACCACCAGGTGTTGATCACACCACCGTCCTGCACCTGGACCCTGTCGGTCTGGTGCGTTGTGTTGTAAAGATCAAGGAGAGAGCTCTCCACCTGGAGCGACGCCATGGTGGTCCCCCCTATGGAACAGTTGTACAGCCTTGCCTCAGAACCGATTATGTACAACCCCCGCACAGCGTGGGTGATACTGGAAGAATAGGCCAACAACGAGGATGTCTCGAGATGGATGGCGTTACCAACAAGGGTGTTGTTTATTCGGGTGTTGACGAGGGTGATGTTGGAATCCTCTCCATAGATGCCGTCCTCAGCGCACTCAAAGAAGCGTGAATCCTTGATCGTTCCGTTCGTCCGGACCATGCTCACACCGGTCCGGGTCCTTCGGAAGGAACATCCCGAGATGGTGGCAGCGCAATCGGTCAATGAGACCCCCACCTCTCCATGGTCCCCTCCCGTCGATGGCCCAACTGCCAGGAAGGTGGAGTTGATCAACTCGACATCACAGCGCTTGGCCCGGAACGTGGTTCCCTCGGCCAGCCACTGGACGCCCTTTATGGTGATATCCCCGTCCCTGGCGGAGAAGCCGCCCCCGTACTCCATGTCCACGACGCTGTCCTCGATGTGGAGGCTGCCACCCTGCATGTTGAACTTCATGGGGCCGAACAGGTCGGAGCTGACGATACGGCAGCGGTCCTCGACACGCCACTCCACGGTCGAGAAGCCCTCGGCCTTGATGCCGAACAGCCAAGACCCAACCATGGTGCCGTCCACCAAACGGAGGGTGCAGTTCGAGACCTGGATGGCGGCAATGTTGTCCAAGAAGCTGCTGTCGATGACCGTCATGTTCGCATCGAAGGCCCCGATGGCGTACGCAGAGATGTTGGTGAAGTAGCACCCCTCGACGTATCCCTCGACCTGGCCCACGAGGGCATTCTTGCCCAGGTTCCGGGTCAGCAGGATGCCTCGATTGAGGTCCCGGAACTCGGAGAAGGCGACGCGGATCCAGGTAACGTCCTTGGCATTGATACCGATGCTGCTGTTGATTATGGAACTGCCCTGCATGTCCAGGGTCGAGGCCATCCAGATGAATATGCCGATCCTGCTCGCGTCCCTCAACACATCATCTCTCGAGACCAGATGGCTGAAATTCATCACGGACACGCCGTACCACCCCACGTCCATGATCAGATTACCGCGCATCTCGGCGGAGGTGTTACCATGCAGCTGGATACCATCCCAGGTGACGTTGATGATCGTGTTGTCCTCGATCACCAGATGAGACCCATAGGTCCCGGTGATCGCGTAGTTCACGCGAAAGAACTCATTGCCGGTGATCACGGGGAACGAATGGTACACGAACACGCCAGTAGCGTTGGGAAAGCCCAAGAAACGGCATCCCTCGATGATGTCCGTGTGGGATTCGAGGACCAGTATACCCCACCTTTCGCATGACTCGAAAGTAACATCTTTGATGATGGCTTGGGTCCCGCTCAGCCGGATGCCGCCGTGACCCCACTTGATGGTCCCACCCCGGATGTCGGGTTGGGAATACAATATATCCATGCCCAGCGTCCTGTTTGTGGGCCTTCCATCGGCCGTGGTCTGGTAAAGGTCGAAGTCGCGAAGCGTTGGGGAGGCGTAGAGACTGTACACCCCGAGGGGATTGGAGCTGCCGTTGCACGAGAACAGGTACGTGGTCGACCTGGCCGTGAAGTTGAACCCCGCGGCCCTGCACTGGCTGGCGGTGCATCTCTCCAGACGGCCGCCGCTGTAGAGGGTCATCAGGAACCCATCCACGGCATCGGTGACGTTGACATCCCTGAAGGTGAACCCCCAGGAGAGGCTGACGATGACACCCTGGTGGGCGCAATCGGTGATGTTCACCCTCTCCACCGTTCCCTTCGCGCTCAGCAGGTCGATCCCAGTGCGGACGTTGGAGATGTTCGAGTCAAGGAGCTCGAAGGGTCCGCCAGTGACCACAACGCCCCTTGGATTGGGTCTGAGGGTGCTGTAACCCCCGACGATCTCGAGGTACTGCAGCGTGACGTCGATGCAACGCTCCAGCTGGACCCCGAAGGTCGCGTTCAAGGTGACGAGCCGCCGACATTCCCCGGTGGACTTGTAGGCACGAAGTCCCCAGTAGGAGTCCACCGTGTTCACACCATCGATATGGAAGGTCGCATGGTACATCCAAAGGGCCTCGTCGTACGTATCCCTGTGGACAGTTCCGGTGATCCAGACCTCGGAATGGATGGCCTTGATGTCGGTGGTCAGGTTGACGAAGAGGCAATCCACGACGCGACCTTGCGATTTGTGCAGGATGATGCCATCGGAGTCGGCGTCACGGACCGTGACGTCCTGGACATGCAGGTCCGCGCTGTAGGAGCCAATGGCCAGGATCTTGCTCCTGAAGATCTCGGTGGTCGTGACGGTCAGGTACCCACCGTAGGCCAGAACGCCCTCATCGCACGCGTCCACGATCGAATCGGTGACGGAGAGGAGACTTGCATTGGTCAGGGCCCCCCGTTCACAGTCCAAAAACGAACCTCCTGAGACGTTCAGGATCCCGCCGTCGCTGACGACGGCCCCGTACCTGCATCCGACGAAGTTGCTGTCCAGGACCCGAACCTGGGTGTCCGCGGTCCAGAGACCGACCAGGCAATCCACGAACTGGACACCCCTCATCGTTGTCGGGGTGGCGACGTAGAGGCCCGCCTCCCTACCGTCATCCGTCAGGGTGTGTCCAGCACGCAAGAAGGAGGCACCATCCAGGTCCAGGGTGCTGCCCACCTCGGCCCGGACGACGTAGCCTCTGCCAATACCCTGGGCCGAGAGGATGCTGTTGGTCAGCGTCAGTTCCGCACCAGGATAGACGGTCACCACGTTGGACGAGGATGCCTCGAGCCAGATCCAGAGCGTGCTGTTGTCCAGCTCCAGGCTTCCCCTGATGTGCAGGTCGCCACGGAGGTCGAGGGTCGCCCCGGAATGGGAGACGGTCTCGCCGGCTCCGACGGTCCAGTCTCCGAAGGGTGGTGGGTTGGGAGAGGCGCTCACATCACCCGAGGACATCGATAGAAGGACCGCAAGCAGGAGGATGGTCCCAATTACCACCATGGATCCGCAGATGAACCCACGGGTTCCTCTGGGTCGATCGTATCCTACCCCCAGGTGGACCATGGCGCGAGATAGAATCTGGTCGGTCTTATAGTTGTTGGAATTGTATCTACCGCTCTGACCGCTCGAATGGCCTGGTAATCAGACCTGGAACTGGTGCTCGGTGACCATGCGGCCGATGGAGAGGAACGCCTCCTCGACGTTGGCCCCGTTCTTGGCCGAGGTGTAGAGGAAGGGTGCATCGTACTGCTCCGCGAGGTTGGCGATGTCCTCCTCCTTGATGCGGATCTCGTCGGTGAGGTCGTTCTTGTTGGCCACCACGATCACCGGGATCTTGCCGGTGATCTCGAACATCGACTCGATCCAGCCCGTGAGCTCCTCCAGGGTATGGGGACGGGTCAGGTCGCAAACGGCGATACCACCCTTGGCCATGTGGAAGTACGAGTGGCTCAGTATGGGCCTGAAGCCCTTCTGGCCCATGATGTCCCAGATCATCATCGTGATGTCATACTTCTTGTCCTGGTCAGGGTAGGTCACCACGACATCCTTCTTGGATATCTTGGTGCCAATGGTGGTCAGGTAATGGTCGGAGAACTCGTCGTGGACGAACCTCTGGATGAGGCTCGTCTTCCCCACCGCGTTCTCGCCAATGAGGCAAATCTTGTACTTCCTCTGCTCGAGTTCGGTCATCTGACCCACCCAATCCACGACACCCTCGTGGTGACTTTGGATTACTAAGGAGCTTAAAATACCTTTGCTTGCCAGTACTGTTATTGAGGATTGAGTGGTACGCTGGCCCAATGGAGCCCTCATCGGCCAGTCATCCGAGGTAGAGCTCCGCGCCCATCCCCTTCAAGCGCTCGTGGGCCTTGATCACCAGGGGGATGCCAATTGAGTAGCCAGCGGCGTCGTGAGCATCCGACGCAACATAGAATCTTGCCCCCTCGCGTGCGAGGACCCGGACCATGTCCCACGACGGGCTGGGGTCCGGATGGGACCCATCCACCATCCCCAGGAGGTTGACCTCGATGGCCATCCCTCTACCGATGGCATTACGGCAGAGGTCCAGGATCTCCTCCTGTCCCCTGCGCTGAACATCGGGTGCGACCTCGAAGATACCCCTGTGACCGCGGAAGACCACATCGGCGTGGGGCATGCAGTCCGCCAACCCCGAGGCCAGCATCGCCTTCTCGCCCCGGATGTACTCGTCAATGATCTCCTCGAAGGTACGCTTCCCAACAAGCTGGCGCAGGTGGACATGCCAGGTGACCGCGAAGTCGCTGTAGACGAAGTGGGCGGAGCCCAGCACACGGTCCAGGTCCCCT
>JAUVEQ010000277.1 GCA_030594725.1 Methanobacteriota archaeon | reverse complement strand
GACGTCAAGGCCATGGGAGTGGACTTCTTCGTCTTCTCCATCCACAAGATGCTCGGCCCCACGGGTGTGGGCATCCTGTACGGCCGCCTCGACCGGCTGGAGGACCTGCCCCCGTACAACGTGGGTGGCGACACAATCACCTCGGTGACCATGGAGGGCGCGGAGTACCATCCATCGCCCACCAAGTTCGAGGCGGGGCTGCAGCACTACGCTGGCATATACGGGGCAGAGGCCGCCATCAAGTACCTCAAGGACCTGGGGATGGCCAAGGTCCACGCCCACGACGTGGCCCTCAACAGGAAGGCCACCGAGGCGATCGCGGACATACCCGGGGTCACCGTGCTGGGCCCCCAGGACCCGGAGCTCCGTGGCGGAGTGCTCAACGTTGCCGTCGAGGGGGTGAGCAGCCACGAGCTGGGCATGGCCCTGGACGAGATGGCCAACGTGGCCGTGCGCACGGGACAGCATTGCAACCACATCTGGTTCAACGACCGGAACATCGAGGGCGCTGTCCGCGCCACCTTCTACTTGTACAACAACGAGGCGGACGTGGACAGGTTCACCGAGACCCTGTCCGAGGCCATTGGCATCCTGCGGTGAACCCGGGGGCCGCGAGGCAACGAGCCAACGAGCCAACGAGGCTACGAGGCAAACGGTTAAGACACGCAACCCTAATCGGGGGCAGAGAGGGACGTGCGTGTTGGAGGCGGTCTTCAAGGTCCAGGCCCACGACGAGTGGCGGCGGGAGCTCATCTCGAAGTACCATGCAGAGATCACGATGCTGGACTGCCACGAGCGGGAGGAGGGGGGTTGCAAGAACCTGGTGGAGATCCGGGTCGACCCCGTCCACAAGGACCTGGTATTGGAGGAGATGCACAGTAACTCCACCGTCGCGGACATCGACCTGGACGAGGTGGCGAAGGGAACGCTGCGTGGCGCCATCACCACCAGCGTGTGCCTGGGGTGCTGCACCCTCGTATCGGGCGAGACCTTCCTGGTGGGCGTCAAGATGAACGAGGACGGCTCCATCATCCAGCGCATCATCTCCAAGGACCGGGAGACGGTGCGCCAGGCCATGGCCAAGCTGGAGGCCCTGGGCCACGAGGTCACCCTGGAGAAGCTCACCACCCTGGAGCCGGACATGTACCTCACGGGCTACCAGGAGGACGTGCTCATGATCGCGTACGAGAGGGGGTACTTCGACTCACCAAGGAAGACCGACCTGAAGGAGCTGGCATCCCTCTTCAGCGTCAGCATCGCCACCATGTCGGAGATAATCCGAAAGGCCCAGCGCAAGGTGCTCGAGGAGCACTTCGACGTAAGGTGCTGAGGACGTGCCCTGCCCTCAGCTGGGGGTGCCCGTTCCCGTCTCGCAGTACTGCTTGAGACTGGCCAGGTACCACTCCCAGGCCTTGCGGCACATGCGGAAGAAGGGCGTATCGGTCTGCCAGTCGGCGTGGGTGAACAGGAGGGTCGTGGCCCCGTCCCGGTCCTCCATCGCGAAGACGACGCGGGTACCCACCCACTCCTCGGTCGCCTCGACGCAGACCCACTCCACCCTGGCGTCGGGCTCCAGGTCGACGATCCGCATGGCGTTGTAGTCGCCGGAGGGGAAGGGGAACTCGTTCTTGTGACCCACCTCGGGAGCGGCGATGGCCCTCCGTGTCCACCACCCGCGCAGCCCCTCCTGCTCGGTGACGGCCCGGTAGACCTGGTCGACAGGGGCATCGATGTCAAGTGTGTGATGGATATCGACCATCGGGAGACCTCCCCCGAGGTAGCCACCTGGTCACATAAGAATATTCCCGAGGATGGGGGAAGTCTCCCGTCCCACTACTTCCCCTTCTTCTTCCTGGTCCTGTTCATGAACAGGTAGACCAGGACGAGGCCGAAGAACACCAGGCACACCACGATGAGCATGAGGGCGAAGTCCCGGAGCCAATAGCTCTTCTCGGCCTCCTCCCAGGTCACGATGTACCGCAGCGTCGCGTTCCGCTCCTCGGGCGGCTCCGGGGGAAGCGTCCCGCTGGGCGTGTTGTCGATGACCACGTAGAAGACCCCCAGCTCGTCCCAGACGAAGGTCTTGTCCACGAAGGTGGTGTCAAGGGTCGAGTACTCCACGAAGTAGTCGAAGTCGGACTCGTTGACATATCCTGCGTAGCTCTCCTCGTCCATGAAGAAGACGTCGATGGCAGGGCCCTCGGTTACGGCAACGAAGTACCGTACATCGATATCCCCATCGCCAGAGTTCTCGACCTCGATGGCGATATGGTCCCCCACCTCGATGGTCTCATTGCCCTCCTCCTTCTTGGCGTTGGCCGCTCCCGCCAGGACCAGTACGAGCACCATGGCAAGCGCCAGGACCCGTGCCCGCTGCACCATGTCGGATGACATGGCCTTGGGACCTATTAGGCGTTACCCCAAGGGAACGGGTGACATCCGACCCAACGTACCTGTCATGTTTATATGCCACTTCCGCTCCTTCAACCGTGCCGATGGTACAGGGGCTCCCCCTCACCGCCCTTGGCCATCGGCTGGTGGTGGTGAGCAGTGATGAACCTCGGGTCCGAATATCGTACAGGGATCTCGATCCTAGCGTTGGCCTTGGTGATAATCTTCCTCAGGGCCGATGTCATCCAACCAGTCCAGGCCGCTCCGGACGTCACCGACCCCGTGGCCGACGCGGGCCCCGACCTGTTCATCGACCAGGTCGTCGCCGCCCACTTCGACGGCTCGGGCTCCACCGACGACGGCACCATCGACAGGTACGTGTGGACCTTCGAGTACGAGGGCGAGACCGTGAAGCTGGAGGGCGTGGACGCGTACTTCATGTTCCAGCTCTACGGCGAGTACACCGTCACCCTGAACGTCACCGACACCAAGGGCAACTGGGACACCGACCAGGTCCTGGTGACGGTGATCACCCTGCCCGGCCCCCCCACCGGCCTCATGGTGATCGGCAGGAGCAGCTGGATAGACATCAGGTGGGACCACCCGGCGGACAACGGCGGGGCCGAGATCACGGACTACGTCATCTACAGGGGCAAGACCCCCGACGAGCTGGTGGTCTACCTGGGCGTCTGGCCCTCCACCATCGACGACGAGATGTACGACCCCTACGTGCAGAAGGGGGTCACGTACTACTACGCGATGGCGTCGGTCAACTCCGTCGGCATAGGGCCGATGTCCGAGGTGGCCAACGCATCAGCCATCTCGGTGCCCGAACCACCGCAGAACCTGACGGTCGAGGTGGTGGACGGCAAGGTCCACCTCTCATGGGACGAACCGGAGTGGGCCACGGGCGTGTTGAACGTCACCGGCTACCAGGTCCACCGCGGCACCGACCCGGATTGGCTCTACGACACCATGGACGCGGGCCTCAACACCACCTACGTGGACGACACGGCGGAAAAAGGCAAGACCTACTACTACGCCGTCGGAGCCCTCAGCGAGCTTGGCGGGGGCGCCGTGTCCGAGGTGATGGACGCCTCCATCAAGGCCGCCGAGGACGAGGACAACATGGGAGGGCTCATGACCGTCATCGCGCTGACCGCCGTCGCCGTCCTCGTCATCGTGTTGCTCGCCGTGTTCAAGTACGAGGGCCGGATAATCGACCGGCTGACCAAGTAACCCCGGGTCCACATCCGTACATCGAGGACCTCGTCCGGACAGCCGAGAAGGGGTCCAAGGTGGTTCGGCTCCCACATGGTCCCACAGACGGACGCTAACATTGATGTCCCCTCGTGACCCTTCGACGGACCGTGAGCGACATTGTACAGATCGACGGCAGCACAGGCGAGGGAGGAGGCCAGGTCCTCCGCCTCTCCGTGGCCATGGCCGCCGCCACCGCACGGCCCCTCCGCATCTACAACATCCGGGCAGGCCGGAAGAACCCGGGCCTCCGTCCCCAGCACGTGGCCGCCGTCGACGCCGTCGCCCAGCTCACCGACGCCGAGGTCGATGGGCTCTCTGTCGGCAGCAGCAAGCTCGCCTTCACCCCGGGCCATCTGGCCAGCGGGAACGCCAAGGTGGACGTGGGCACCGCGGGCTCGGTGACCCTGGTCCTCCAGGCCGTGCTGGGCGCCCTGTCGGCCCCGGGCGCTGGACCCGCCGAGGTCACCGTACGCGGCGGCACCGACGTCATCATGGCCCCCTCGTGGGACTACTTCGCCAACGTGCTCGTTCCCACCCTCGGCCGAGCCGGTATGGACATGGACATGGAGTGCCACCGCCGGGGCTTCTTCCCCAAGGGCGGTGGCCGCGTCGTCCTCAGGACCGAGGGAATGGAGCGACCGCTCGGACCCCTACAGCCAGAAGCGACCAGGGACGCCCGTATCGAGGGCTCCA
>JAUVEQ010000060.1 GCA_030594725.1 Methanobacteriota archaeon | reverse complement strand
GCCCATGCGCCCCGGGTCGGTGGTGGGCTCAGAGTTCATCACCACCATGTACGACCCGTTCCCCCACAAGCGCATGGACCTGCTCGGGAAGGTGATCCCCCTCCTGGAGGAGCACGGATGGGACCTGGTCGTGATGGGCGGCATGCGGGGGAAGGACATCGACGTCATCTTCGACCATCCCAGGGTCCACTACACGGGCTTCGTCAGCGACGACCTGCTCCCTAGGTACATCAAGGCCTCCTCCCTCTTCCTCCACCCCTCGGAGTACGAGGGCTTCGGGCACCCGCCCTATGAGGCGATGGCGCTGGAGGTGCCAGTGCTTTACAACGCCCGCTGCGAGGCCTTGACCACCCTCATGGGGGACAGGACGTGGACCTTTGCTGGCGAAGACGATCTGCCCGGAGTGCTGGACACGCTGATGTCCTCGGAGGAGGAGCGGACCCGGCACGTTGCCGGTGCAGCGGAGTGGGCACTGTCCTTCGACTGGGACCTGACGGCCCGCCGTTACATGTACACGTTCCGCATGGCCCACGAGCACAGGGACCGTGACGTGGACCTCCTCTCGAACGACCCAGCGCCCCCCATCGATGCCGTGATTTCCAAAGTTTAGAGGGAAACACAAAGGGTATTAAATCCGAGGAACGGTTACCTTGTCTGGAGGTAGTGTATGAGCACCGGCGTCGACATGGTCCTTGACGACAAGCAGACCCAGGAGTTCTGGCTCCGCAGGGTCATCGCGTTCGTGATCGACGTGGTCATCATCTACGTGCCCATCGAGATCATCTCCTCGTACGCATGGTCATTGGGCTACGCCCACCAGGCACCGTGGGTCATCGCAGGCACCCTGATGGTGGTCTACACATCACTCTTCGAGGCCGAACTGGGATACACCATAGGCAAACGGATCATGGACCTTGAGGTCGTATCGCTGGACCCCCGTCCGTACGATATCAAGCGTGGTCTGATAAGGAACATAACGAAGATCCACTTCGCGCTCCTGGTCATCGACATGATCGGAGGTCTCCTCCAGGAGGGTCGTAGCAACCAGCGTTACCTTGACACCGTGGGGAACTGCGAGGTCGTGGATACCCAGATGGCTGAATGGCGCAGGTCCCACGGGTTCTCGCCTCCACCGATCGGCTCGCACCAGCCCCCTCCGGTGACGGTCCAGCCCGAGGCAGAGGCCGAACCACCGGCGGCACCCGAACCGGAGGTGATTGCCCCCGAACCGCCTGACGAGGACGCACTTCAGGAGGTTCCCGAGGAGCCCCTCGGAGACCCAGAGGGTCAGGACATCGGCATCCCGCCGCCCCCGGTCCCGCCGGAGCCCCTTCCCCCCGATGAGATCATCCCGGGAGAGGAGGAGGAGTACGAGGAGATGCCTCCTCCGGACGGGGATGGGAAGTAGTCCTTCGAGACGGCATCCTGGCTGTGGCCATGTAATGGATCATGATGAACGGGAGCGCTGGTGCTAGCGGTACTAAGAAGGCAGCCATCCCTGCGAGGGTCCCGATAGGACCTTCGAGGCCGGCATCATTTCACAGTTTCCAGCTGCGTTATGATGTTCCAGATCAGAGTCCTCCCGTGGAGAGGGATGTTGGGGTCGTCCGCCAGCTGGTCGAGGATGCTGTTGGCCTTGGCGATGCGGACGTCGAGGGCGTCCTCCTTCATGTTGAGGATGTCCTTCGCCTCCTTTGCCCCGCGTCGGATGTTCCTTGGGATCGAAGTGTCGCCAGCGAGTTGATCGAGGGCATCTCCGATCTGCTTCAATCTGAGTTCAGTATCCATGGAACCGCCTCACGCTGGAGCGGGTAACAGAGCCAACCTTTAATAATGCTTTCCCCCGCCCAGTCTGGCATCCAGTGAACAGTCCTAGATAGACCCGCCTGAGGGATCATCCATCGGTCGCGCGGCTGCCATTCCACGAACCAAATAAATATTCCTCCGTTCTCACATTTTTGGGAACCAAAGTTGGAAAACAGGTCGGAGAGTATTTAAATGGTGTCGGCCAACGAATTGACCCCTCGGAGGTAAGATTATGATAGAAGGACAAGAACTATTGGCCCATCTCCTTCCCGAGGAGTACATAGGTAGCCAGATCCTTCAATCCCTTCTGGCCAGGTACAATCTGGTCCTCACGCGGAGCGGCTATGACGAGCTGGCCATCGCACCCTCCAACGTCGCGATGGCCTCCCTCTCGCCCGCCAACTTCCTGGTGCCCACCATGGCCGTGAACAACATCCTTCTCGGGATGGGCCTGCACCTGGAGCAAGGCCGCGACGGGTCGTACGATGTCATCCCCCTGCCCTTCTTGCGCAATCCGGGGGAGACCACCGACCTGAAGCTGCCTGGTGACGAGCCCCACACCAAGCTCATGGGCATGGACTACCTGTGAGACCGTTGCCGGGCCCCTTACCAGTCATCCGGTATCGTTTTATACGGCCACTGACTAGTCGTTCCCATGGGGCGAACGCGGGTCCTCACCATCGGTAACACGGTGCTCGACGTTATCGGGAAGACGCCTGACGAGCTTCCGCGATTCGGCGAGCTTGCCGCAGGTCGCGGGCCTGCCGACATCGACATCGGCGGCAACGGCGCGATAGCGGCCGCAGAGGTCGCCATCCTGGGAGGGACATCCTCCCTTGCCAGCACGATCGGCAAGGACGCATGGGGCAAGTGGTTGAAGAAGCGATTGGACCAGATGGGTGTCGACACCCGGCAGCTCGTCACCATCAAGGACCAGCCGACGGCCACCACCCTCTCCCTCGTGAGGACCGACGGCGAAAGGGCCCTGCTCACCCACAACGGTGCCAGCGCGGCCCACGATCTCGGCGTCGTCGACCTGGGCTCCCTGGAGGAGGGAGACTGGTTGCTCGTGGCGTCCCTCTTCCTCGTGGGTGCGTACAGCGGTGACCCCCTGAGGCGTGTCACCGACGAGGCCCATTCCCGGGGGGCCAGGGTGGCCCTGGACCTGGCATGGGACTGCACCGGCGACTGGGACCTGGACAACCTGTCCGTCGACACGGCCGACATCGTCCTCGGCAACGACAAGGAGGTCAAGGCCGTTGCCTGCGCCACGGACCTGGACACGGCTGTGGAGAAGCTCATGGCAAAGGGCATCAGGTCCCTGGTCGTCAAGATGGGCCCGGAGGGGGCCCGCGTGGTGACCCGGGAAGGTCTCGATGTGACGGTTCCAGCCCTCGAGATAGAGCCCATCAACGCCACGGGAACGGGGGACGTTTTCAACGCTGCCCTCATGGTGGCCCTTTCCGAGGGGAAGGACCTGGAGGAAGCCGTCACCTTCGCCTGCGCAGCTGGCGCCGTGCGTGTGGCCGGCGGATGTCACAAGTTCCCGACAAGGGAAGAGGTGGATGGCCTCCTGGCCGGTATGGGGTGATGTTCCGATGCGGGTCGCGGTGATGGGGGCTGGCGCGGTCGGGGGTTACTTCGGGGCCAAGCTGGAGCGGGCTGGCCACGAGGTCTGGTTCATATCCAAGGGCGAGAGGAGGAAGGCGATGCGCATCTCCGGCCTCCGCGTCGAGAGCATCGACGGGGATTTCCAGGTGGTCCCGTTGAGGACGATCAGGGACCCATCGTCCGTCGGACCCGTCGACCTGGTCCTGTTCACGGTGAAGTCCACCGACACGCGGGAGGCCGCGGAGGCGGCAAGGCCCATGGTGAGGTCCCACACGACGGTGCTCGCCATCCAGAACGGGGTCGAGAACGAGGCCATCATGGGGGAGGTGCTGGGGGACGAGCACGTGGTCCCGGGGGTGGCCGTCATCGGGGTGGACATGCCCGAGCCGGGTCTGATCCGGCACACCAACAACGGCTCGATCACCCTGGGCGAGGTGTCGGGTGAGGAGACCCAGAGGGTGCGTGACATCTGCGAGGCCTTCGCGGGTGCCGACATCGAGACCCGTGTCAGCTCGGACATCTGGTCCGTGAAGTGGCGCAAGTTGGTCTGGAACGCCTCGTTCAATCCCATCACCGCCCTCACGGGCAGAAGGGTGCTGGACCTCATAGAGGACAACGACAGCCGGAGCCTCGCCGAGAACGCCATGCGCGAGGCCATCGCGGTGGGTCGAGGTCTCGGTCACAAGATCGACGACAGCATCATCGCGCGTGCCACCCAGCGCGATCCCAACTGGGCGGATTCCAAGACCTCCATGCTCCAGGACATCGAGCGGGGGAGACCGACCGAGATCGACGCCCTCTGTGGCGCGGTCGTGCGAGGGGGAGAGCGGGTGAACGTCCCGACGCCTGTCAACTCATCACTTCTGAGGTTGGTCAAGGCCAAGGAGAGGGCAGTGGTCGAGACCCGTGGACTTTGAACCTGTGAACCGAGGAAAGGTTATTTCGGCCCTCCCGACCTTTCCCCAAGCATGAAGAAGGGCATTTCTACCCGATGTGTGCACGCAGGGGAGGAGCCGGAACCCACCACCGGCGCCGTGGGCACCCCCATATTCCAGAACACCACGTACCTGTACCCCAACCCCGACCTGCCCAGGGCGGATGACGCGCGCGTGGGTGACTATTACATATACACGCGGTACAACAACCCGACCGTCGAGGCCCTGGAGCGGAAGGTGGCCGACCTGGAGGGTGCGGGGGCGGCCGTGGCCTTCGCCTCCGGCATGGCCGCCATATCGACCACCCTCCTGACCATCGCGGGCAAGGGCGGGCACATCGTGTCGGCCCGGGACCTCTACGGAGGTACGTACAGCCTCATGAGGGACATCCTGCCATCCCTTGGGATAGAGGTGACCTTCGTGGACACCCGGGACACCCGGGGCTTCGGTCGTGCCCTGCGGGACGACACCAGGATGGTCTATTGCGAGTCCATCACCAACCCATTGCTCAAGGTCGCCGACATTCCCGAGCTGGCCGGGATCGCCCACGCCGCCAGCATACCCCTGGTGGTGGACGCGACCTTCTCCACCCCGGTCAACCAGAACCCCATTGCCCTGGGGGCCGACGTGGTGGTCCACAGCGGGACCAAGTACCTGGGAGGTCACAGCGACGTGATCTCTGGGGTCGTGGCCACCAACGACGAGCTGGCCCACGACATTCGGGAGAGGATGATATTCCTGGGAGGCTGCATCGATCCGTCGGCCGCTTGGCTCCTCATGAGGGGCCTTCGGACCCTCGAGCTACGGGTCGTTCGCCAGAACCTCACCGCACTATGGCTGGCCGAGTACCTTGAGGGGCAGTCGAAGGTGCGCTCGTCCCTGCATCCGGAGATGGAGAGCCATCCCGACAACGAGCTGGCCCAGAGGGTCCTCCGGGCCGGAGGGGGCGTGGTCACATTCGAGCTGGAGGACCTTGAGGCCTGCCACAGGTGCCTCGATGCCTTCGAGGTCATCACCGTGGCGCCCTCCCTGGGCGGGATCGAATCGATCGTCAGCCTGCCCGTCGACACCTCCCACTGGGAACTGGACGACGAGGAGTTGGCCTCCCTGGACATCTCCAAGGGTCACGTTCGCCTCTCGGTGGGGATAGAGGACATCGAGGACCTGCGCGAGGACCTGCTCAGGGGTCTTGACGCGGTCTAGGCGATGCCCTGCCTCGCAAGGGCGGCCTCCCGGAGCAGCAGAGCCACGAGCACGTCAGCCGTCTCCCGAGCGTCGGTGGTGTTCATCACCGCCACCTCCCAGTCCGATTGGATGGATGCTATGGCAGCCCAGACCTTCCTGGCGTTCCCACGGCCCTCGGGAGCGAGGGAACCCCCCTCCACCACGATGACGGGCTTGGGGAAGGCGTCCTTCAGGTCCCTTGCCAACTGGATGATGGTGTTGTCTTCGAGCATCTTGTGGAACTCGTCCGTCCTAAGGCGACGAACGCCGACCCACTGGGAGAGGCGATAGTCCGCAACACCGTCGGGACCCTTCCTCGTGTTCACGCCCAACTCCTTGAGGCGGCCTGCCAGCCAGTCATCGGCCTCCCGGGCCGCGATGTGAACGACGCCGGCGCCCTCGAGGGAGTGGAGGTCGGGTGATCCCACGGGGTCCGGGGGTCTCACGTCGGGAGCGGGCAGGGGAGGCCTCTCTGGCCCGGGGGCCTCTTCCACGAGGGGGGCCTTCTCCGGTGGCGCCTCCGTCGGGACCTGATCCGAGCCGAAGGAGAACAGGTCCGGTTGTCCCATGCTGGCGCCCAGGCCCAGGTCGGAGCCGACCCTCTCCCCGTCGATGAAGCCCGGCTGAATTGCGGGCTCGCCCACCTGGATGCTTCCCCGGAGCTTCTTCCTCAAGCGGTCGAGCTCCCGATGCATCTTGTCCTCCTTGGACTTGGCGCTGTAGGTGTAGGCCTCGTCCCGGGTGCCCCGGGTGACAAGTATGCGGACCTCGCCGCTGCGGGCACGGCCGGTGCGACCCCTGCGCTGGATGGTCCTGATCTCGCTGGGAATGGGCTCGTAGAATATCACCAGGTCCGTGCTGGGGATGTCCAGGCCCTCCTCCGCCACCGAGGTGGCCACAAGAACGTTGTAGACGCCCTTCTTGAAGTCCTCTATGAGGCCGATCTGTTCCTTCTGGGACAGGCCCTTGTCCTCACCCCGGGTCGCCTGGCCCACGAACCTGACGGGATGGATCCCCTCGATGGTCGACAGCCGGGTCGCCACCAGCTCTGCGTTGTCCCGGTAATGGCAGAAGACGATTATGCGGCTGTCCGGTCCCTGTTCGAACTGCGCCCGGACGATGCGCTCCAGCGCCTCGGCCTTCGGGTGGTCCTCCTGCACCGCCCTCGTCCGCTTGGCCATCCTCTTGTAGACCGGGTCGTTGACCAGGCCCTTGCTGGCCCGCGAGGCTCCCTTGCCCTGCGCCTCCTCCTCCAAACGGCCCAGGTATGACGTCAGGACCTTTGCGCCCTGGGTCTCCGCCAGCTCCTGGGCATGGCCGATCTTCATTGCCTGGGCCGCCGCGGTGGCGGCGTGGTAGAGCTGGGGTGGTGGTTTGGCGGTGTTGGACAGCTGGGCGGAGATCTTCTTCTGGGCCGCGAGGAGCTCCCTCATGGTGATCTGGTCCGATCGGCGTACCAGCCCCAGGGCCGCCAGCTTAGAGGTGGCGTGGCCCATGAGCTTCCGGAGGTCCGCGATGATGGGGACCATGTGGGTCGGGACGTCCACGAAGACCCGGTGCACGTTGATGTCGTGCATGTAGGGCTTGACGTCCACGTCCTCGGGGGAGCGGATCTCCACCCCCTCTATGTGCAGGGTATCGCATACCTCCAGGATGTCGGCGGCGGTGGTGCCAGGGGAGGCGGTCATGCCCAGCGAGAGGGTGCTCATCGGTTCCTGGGCCGCGGCCACATGTACGTACGCGTAGTTGCCCACCGACCGGTGCGCCTCGTCGTACACGATGAGGGCCACGTCGTCCAGGTCGTACCTGGCGTGCCGCAGGTCGTTGGCGATCACCTGGGGGGTGGACACTATGATGCGGCTCTCCCTCCATTCCAGCTCCCTGTCCTCGGGGGAGACCTCGCCCGTGAGGACGGTGACGTCCTCTATCGTGGTCATGTTCCGGACGAAGGCGGCGTGCTGCTCGACAAGGGGCTTGGTGGGGGCCATGAAGAGCACCTTCCCGCCCTTCCCAGAAAGGATATCGGCGATGACCAGGAGGGCGACTATCGTCTTGCCCATGCCCGTCGGGAGGACCACCATGGTGGACCTTTCAACACAAGCCCTGGCGATGTTGATCTGGTATGCCCTGGCCTCGACCTTCCCGGGACGTACAAGGGGGTGCTCCACGTACACGACCCTGGCGATGGTGGCATGGGCTCAATAGCCTTTCGGAGGGGTGGGCGAATGTAAAGGTTTGGACCAATCAAACATAAGATTTTGGAAAAGGCTTTATTTAAGGCCAGCACATATGGACGTCCGTGGCAATCCGTTATCCCCATGAGGATGATGACCTGGACGAGGACGAGGAGCTCGAAGATGAAGATGAGGACGAGGATGAGGAGGACGAGGATGAGGAGGACGAGGGCATCCTCCTCTCGACCGAGGACCCGGGCTACTCCATCCAGGTGCCTGGCGTTGACCCCGGCGTGGTTGGGTTGACCCCCACCCAATCCGAGCGGATGCAGTCGGGTATGCAGGACACACTGGACCTGTCCCAATGGAAGATGCCCTCATTTCGCGATTACTTCTGGTACCTGGTCGTGTACACCTTCACCATAGCCCTGGCGGTGCAGGTAATATGGCGGTACCAGCAGCTCTGGGCCTACTTGCTATGGGGAGGCTATCTGGTCACGCTGGTCATCTTCGCCAGCCTGATCGTGAGGTCCTTGAACTACCGTAGGGGGACCTACTCGAAGAACTACAATCTTTCCACCCTCGACCTTCAACAGGCGGTCGAGGCGGCCCTGGACAATGTTGGCATCCGCATCGACAGGGTGGAGCGGCCCCGGGGGGTCTTCCTCCGACCCATGATCGCCGTCTACAAGCTCGAGAGGACCGACTTCACCATAAATGTGGAGGGGCGGTCCCATCTTCGGCGGAAGATCGTCCGGGTCGGACGCTTCGGAGACGCCGAGTCCCTGGAGAAGGGAATGCGGTTCTGCCAGGCCCTCGATGACGAGGTGGAAGTGGCCTGCCATGGACGGGCCTCGAGGAAGCTGTTCCACGAGGATGTCTGCTGACGCTCCTCAGATCACCATGACCGATTTGGGGGCGCTCATGTAGACGCGCCTCAGGATATCCTTCTTCACCGTCTTGCAGGCCCTGTTCAAGATGGTGAGATCGTGGTCGCCCGACTTGACCAGGGATACGAACTCAAGGGTGGGGTTCCCCTCCACCTCGTCCTCCACGACCTCCAGGCCGTACATCTCCCCCGTCCTGCGGATGTGCCGCACCATCCTGTGGGCCTCCTGGTGCTCGGGGTCGTAGGTGGTCAAGGCGGTGACCTTGGAACCGAATGCGATGGACAGGCGGAGTGCCAGCGATGCGATGTTGTTGGACCTGGGGGAGCCGTCCAGCATGAACAGGACACTGGTGTAGGGTTCCGGGTTCCGCGCCATAAGGATGGGGGTGACGGTCTGCTCCACCGCACTGGTGCTCAAGGATTTGCGGCCCAGCAGGTCCATCACCTTCAAGGGGTCGGAGCGGAGCACGAGCAGGTCGACGTCCTCCTCCATGCCATGCTCGTACAGGTGGGTCTTGCCGCTCTTCTCCTTCTTCAGCTGGTCGACGATGGTCTCCTCCTGCTCGGCGAGCATGGACTCGATGTCCACCTGGGACGCGGCCTTGAGGGCGTCCTGCAGGGAGCCGAAGTCCATGGCGTAACCTGGAAGGGTGAAGAACGGGATGGTCATCTGGCCCGTCACCTCCTTCGCCTTCTTAACGAGCCAGGGAGCCTCGGCGGGGAACATCCCCACCAGGCCTGTCTGGCAGAACACGCTGATGGTCAGGGCCTCTTGGAACTCGTTCTCGAACCATGACTCGTCCATGATGGGGACCATGACCTTGTTGAAGGGTAGCAGATGGCGATGGTCGCCCAGAAAGACGCTCCTGACCGCATTCATGTCCTCCACGTCCGCAGAGACGTGCACGACGTCCATCGTGTCCAGCACCATGTCGCCCGTGGGGGCCATGAGCTTCTCCTGACGCATCACCCCGATGATGCTCGTGCCCCAGGGGAGGGGCAGCTCGTCGATCCGCTTTCCGATGGCGGCCGCCCCCTTGGTTATCACGATCTCCGATATCCGCTTCTGGGAGGGCTTGATGATGGCGATTACCTCCGCCGCGGTGGCCAGGTCGGGGATGATGATGCTCTGCACACCCAATCGCTGGAACCGGGCCGCCTCTTCTGGATCGTTGAGCACAGCGATTATGCTCTTGATGTTCTTGTAGGGCTTGGAGTTGAGGATGCACTGGTATGCGTCCCGGTCGTTGCCAAGGGCCACCAGGAGGGTCTTCGCCTCGGCGATGCCGGCCTGGAGGAGCGTCCTCTCGTCGGTGGCGTCGCCCACGATGACCCTGACCTCACCAAGCTGACGACGGAGTATGGTGGCCTTCCCCACATCGCTCTCGATCACAACGGGATCATCGAGTCGCTTGGCCACATCCCTGCCGGTATTGCCGGCGCCGACTATTATCACGCGAGACATCGTCAACCACCTTCGGGTTGTATCAGTTCGTACATTGGTTCGACCTCCTCGGCCGCCTCATCCCCCTCGGGGGGTCTGTAGAGGAGGCGGAAGCCTATAGGTGCAGCTATGCACATTATCAGGGCGAGCAGGATCAGGGTGGGTGCGTAGTCCTCCACCGATTCGATCCCGGCGGCAAGGCCTATCTTGATGGCGGCTATGAGCAGGCTCAGGCGCGCAGAGAGCAGCACTCCCGAGG